>JAIRTO010000108.1 GCA_031254895.1 Deltaproteobacteria bacterium | reverse complement strand
TTTCAATTGAATCAAATATCTGCGAGGCGATTTCATTTATCCCTTCAGTTCTATTGTCAATGCCTTCTAAGGCTTCTAATGAGCAATATAAAGCATACATGTTTCCTTTGGAGTTAATTTTATCTGTCAAAGCCAGTAAAAAAGTGGTTATGCCTGACTGGCCGGGAGCGTCGAGGAAAAAGCAGCTTCCGTCGTCGATGAGAGTTTCCGCCTCCGGCAAGCGAGGCAAGACCGGCAAGGCGTAATGTTTCTCAGGAAGGCACGGGCCGTAGATGTTGAACTGTTTGGATGCGCTTCGAGTCATTAAATCCTCAGCGGAAACGCCTAGGAGAAAAGAGGTCTAGTCGTTCGAGTTTGCGCGACTGTTGATCATGGCCATGACACATTGGCATGTCGCCTTCTGCTTCATTTTGTCGGCACGCGACATGTTTTGGAGCCAAAAAAAGAGAGACCGATTTTTTCAAGCTGCCGCTTGGCCCTGCGTCATAGGCGCCTCGGCAAAACAAGGCTTTTTTCGACCGCGTCGCCAAAAGAATTATACCTGTTTCAATCGTCGACCAATAAAACTGGACTTGTCATGGCCGAAACCGTCGAAAACGCTTTTTGAGACAGGCCAAGGGCGAAATAAACGCGTTTTTTAGCCGGACAATTTCCGCGACTCGATCTGAAAAGTCTATTATTGGCGTTCCAACCAGGGCGATGGGGGAGCGCCTAAACGTTCGGAAGAAAAACCGTCAAGGAAGAGGAGAAATAAGCCCGACGCGGCCGACGGGAAACAATTCACGACTTAGGTCCCCTGAGAAGACTCGTCGGACGTCCGGCCGCGTCCTTCGGGAGCCGCCGAGGCCGCCGAAGCCTCGTCCGAGGGACGGCTTGGCGCGAACAAAGCGAAAGGCAAGACGGCGGCCAGGCAAAACAAGCCGGTGACGGCGAGGCTTTCGTGCATGCTCAAAAAGCCGAACAGGGCTCCGACGATCAATGGTCCGGACATTTGTCCGAACTTGTCGGCGGCCCGCAGCAAGCTGGTCGCGCTGGCCGCGCCGTACCGCCGCACGTCTGGCAGCGTCAACATGTAAGGAGTTTGCGAGGCCCCCAGACAGCAGCTGGCCAGAGCCAGGGCCAGCACGGCCAGAACCGCCCCTAGCGCTCCTTTGCCCGCATAAAGGCCAAAAAGACTGATCGAGGCCAGGACGCTGCCCCGCAGAGCCCATTGCTTCTTCGAGAGGGGCGAACCGTCGATGCGACGAGCCGCCCACGGTCCGACATAGACAAGGCAAAGACCGTAAATCATGATGACCCGTCCGACGCTGGAGGCGGGAACGTCGATGGACTCCAGATAAAGCGGCAGAGCGAAGGACAGGAGACCGACCTGAATGACGGAGAAAGGTATGACGCTGCCGAACAGCAGCCAGCCGAATCCGCGCGAGAAAAGAAGATCCAGAGTCGCCCGAAGACGGGAGGCCTCCCGGGGAAGGGGAGAAGGAGATGGAGCAGGCGGCGACGGCGGCGGCGAATCGGTTGTCTTCGACGCATACGGCTTTAGGAGAATCAGGACGCCCAAAAGCGGCAAAAGCGTCATGACGGCGCCTAGGGCGAAGACTTGTCGCGGCCCCTCCTGAGCCGCCAACATGGCGCCGACGGCCGCTCCGGACAAGTGACCGGCGAAGATGCCGGCGATCATTTCGCTTATGTTTTGTCCGCGAGAGCCTTCCGGACTTTGTTTGACCACGAATCCCTGCAGGCCCATCCAGGTCAGGCCGTAACCCATGCCCACGACGCCTCGGGAGATCGTCAGAAGAACAAGAGAGTCCGACATGGCGCAAAAAAGCATGCCCATAGAGAAGACGACCAATCCTTCCAAGGCGGGACGGCGCCAGCCTCGGCTATCGGCCATCCCGCCCGCCGCTAGAGTGGTCAAGAGACCGCAGGCCATTTCTAGAGCCAGCGGCAAGGCCAGCAGCAAATTCGACGGGGAACCCTGAAGGTTCAGCAAACTGCGGGCGTGGAGGGGCAGGAAGCCGAGAGGCAAGGCCCAGACGAACAGAAAGACGAACATGATCGGCCGCACGAACTGGCCCACATAGGCGGGATCTGCCGGGGGAGGGCGACGGTCCTTCGGAAGCGTTCGAGGGGCGGCGGGGCGGTTAATCAAGAGAAAAGAAAGCAGCAGCATCTCGATGGCCGCCACCAAGGAAATGACGACCACGGTCATGGCGTCGAGACCTCGGCTGCGCACGCCGGCGGCGAGCATTTCCTCATTGAGGTTGAAGACTAAGGCGCCCTTGGCTTCTGGCCGCTTCAGCTTTTGGCCTAAGGGCATGGTCAGGCGGCGGCCTGCGCGAGCGGGCACGTCGTCGACGCGCAACGCGCCTTCCGCGCCGGCGCGGTTCAAGACTCGGCCCTCCGCGTCGACCAGCTCTATGGTCGAAATGATGGGCGAAGCCTTGGCCAGACGAGAAAAGGGGGCTTCTATGTCGCGCAGGCGGTTTATTTCGAAACCGTAGCCTAAAATGCGATCGAGGTTTTGGGCGAGATCGGCCGAAATCCCTTCGACGTTTTCTTGGATGGCCGTCAGCCAAGCGGTTCGGAACATGGAGACGACGTGCAGGGTGTAGCCGCCTTGAGCCAGAACCAAGGCCAAGAGAGGAATCAAAAAACGTCGGCGACTTCGGCCGGAAAGCGCTGATTTAGGCAGAAGACGCTTGAAAGCTAAGGTTAGAGCGGCGGCCACGGCCAGCGTGACGAGCAGAAGAATCCGAAAACTCTCGGCCTTGAGACGCTCCAAGGCCCCTCTATCGTCGTCCAGGCGCATGAGAAGGGCGCCTTGAGGGAGGCCGTCCGAAGCCTTCAGAAGAGCGGCGAACACCAGCTGATTCTGCCCGGCCAAAAGGAGGCCGTCCGAGTCCCGAGAACGGATGCTTTCGTCCAGACGCGTCGTTTCCGAAGCAAAAAGCGTTCGGCGCAATAGTTCCGCCTGGTCGACGCCGCTTCCGTCAGAGGCTATTTCCGTTCCGTCAGGCAAAATGATCGAGACGCCGGAAATTTCGGGCGAACGAAGGCGGACGTCTTTCAAAAGATCTTCCAGGCCGAAGAACTGGGCCAGCGGTTTGCCCATGTGCAGGCCGTTCTCCACGTCGTTTCGCAGACGGCCGGCGACGGTCTTTAGCCGATCGGCCTCAAGATCCTCCATCAGCCGCTCCAAGGCGGAAAAGCTCAGAGCTCCGATCAGAATCTGAGCCAAAAGGAGAATGCCAAGGCAAACCAGAACTATTTTTATCACCAGAGGACGGCCGACTGGAGCAAGAGACGCGTCAGCGATCACGACCAAGCTCCGGACAATTTTCCTCCGCTCGTCATTTAAGCTTCTCCAAAGCCGCTTCTCTACTCTCGAAAAAGGGCAGCAATTCGACGAAACCGCACATTTTGAATATGTCCATGACGCTCTTTTGGACTCCGAAGAGAACCAGTCCGCCCGGCTTTGACTTGAGCTGCTTGGCCAGCCACAAGATCACGCGCAGCCCCGCGCTGGATATGTATTCCACGGCCGTAAAATCCAGGGCGATCTTGTGCCGCCCCTCCTCGACGTGGGTCTTGAAGCTCTGTTCCAGGTTCGGCGCGTTGTTGCCGGTTATTTTGCCTTCCAGGCGGATCAGGAGCGCATCGTCGACAATTTCATCTGAGGCTTGCATAGGCGTCTTCTCCCCAAGCGAGCGGAATGCGGATAGGCTCGGAAAAGCGGCGAACATGTTCGTCGTTTCGCCGACGAAAAAAAAACGAGGTCTCGACCACTCTACTTAGGCCGAGACGTTCCAAAACGTCCCTTTGGCCGTGTTCGGTTCAAGGCGACTAAAAAAAAGCGCCTTGAGGCGTCTTTAAAATCGCACGCCGCCTTAAAATCTCTCCCCGCCTTAAAACTCTTGCCACGCTAGAATCGCTCGCCTGAATGGGGTCAAGCGACGCTTGGCCGTCTTTTTTAGAAGGCCGTTCAGGCGGAGCCAACGAGAAAGCCGTCGTTCGCCGGCGGTTTTTCTGGAACATGAACTCATAAAAAAGCGAGCCGAGATCGTTCTTCCTCGCCGTCGCCCTTCGCGGGCGAGGAGGCCTTGAGCCAGAACGAGCAATAGCGCCTATGCCATCGTTTCGTGGACGGAGCTTGAGCGAATTTCCTTAAGTTTAGTCCAGCCTATTTGAGGAAAATAAATGGCGACGTTTGGTTCAAATTTCGGCAATCGAAAAGACGTATCGGCGCGTTCGCGGAGGTTTTTTTGGTTGAACCGCGTTTATCGGCGAGTTTTTCGCGTCGCGCAAGTGTCGGCATTATTATTATTTGCGTGTCAAGCTAGGCTGTCTGAGAAGACTTTTACTCAAGTTGACTGGATCAATTATAGTGCCGACAAAGGGTTTTGTAAACAGCGAGACAAAATAAGGAAAGGCCGGGGGCATGTAGGTTTGGCGTAGGACTTGTCTCGCCTCTGCCTGACGACGGGCGCATAATGACGCTCCATGGACGGGGTGGAAGTTGACGCGGAACGAGGTTTCCCCTCATCTTCTGTCGAAAGCGGAACTCTGAGGCAATAAAAAACGGTTCTATCGTTTTCCGCGAAAGACAGCTATTTCGCCTCCCGTCGAAAGACGATGTTCGATAAAAACGGTTCCCCTCTTTCAAAAATCTCAGCCAGAGAAGGGCATAAGTCGTCGTGATGGGGTTTTGAGGGATATTAGATAATTCGTGTTCATGTTCGAAAAGCTCTGGGGCTAGGATCGAGACTCGCAGAATGGGAACTCCTTGGCGTTTGGCTTCGTCGATCGTTCGTCTGGTCATCTGTCGTCTCCCTTGGAGAGAAGCCTGATCGGCCAAGGCGCGGGGCCGTTTTCGCAGTCGTTAGCTTCGGCCCAACGAACAGGATACGTTAAGGGCGATTCGGCCTTTTTGACGTGCAAAGCCGTTCACTGGTCGGGCATCTTTTGGCGATCCCTCGCCTATCTCTGGAGCAGGGGCTCGCCTTTCGTTGCCATAATATGCCCTTTTCGCTTAGTTCTTTTCACTCCGTCCTCCATCGCAGGTCGTTTCTGGAGAGATTATCGTCATCGGACGGCAATTACTGCGGCCAACTCCAAAGGTCGATGAGATCAAAAAAGCTCCAATTTTGACTGTAGCGAAGTGGAGATATAGACAAAACAAAGAAAATGCAGCGGAAATTTGGCGAATGGTTGAGTTCGCTTGTCGCCGCTACTCTTCTTCGCTATTTCAAAAAACTTTAATGATGTCGTCTGTTCCCGTTCCCAGACGGCTGGTTGGGCGTTCTTAAATCGACGAAATCTAAAACGAAAATAAATAATTTGAATATTCCGGATTATGGAAACTAAGTCGGCTATATTGTTTTTAAAAATTGGCGGCGCAAATTTTCTAGACATGCTCCTTTCTGCTTCGACTTGCCTTGGCTGAATCGTTTGGTCGATAAAAGTTAAAATTAAACGCTAATTTTTGTTTTTAAAGTTAATTAACAAATATTATTAATTTAAAAAGAGCTAAAAGTAGCAATAAAAAGAATATATTATTCTATTATTACTATATTTCACTACTTGAATAAGAGATTTACTAAATAGCATTTCGCTATTTATAATTGTAAGGAGGGATGAAATGCCTTTGTCAGTTTTGATTTCGAAAAAAATTACTGAACAATCTGAAATAGTTATCCAGTTCATTTGTCTATTTATAAAATTAATTTATAAAATTAATTTCATAAAGGGCAAAGATGAACAGTCTCAAAGCAAGTCGTTGACAATCCAACCTTTTGACGTCTCGAATAAATCTGCCTCTAATGAATTCGGCATCTCGGGGCTCTCGTTGTCCGGGGCAGAAAGAAATCAATCAGAAGAAATTTTTCTTGAACTCGATTATGCTGAAAATATTTTAAATAAAATAACGATATTAACAGAAATCGTTTCTTATGGAGATTATAGTGTTGATGAAACAAGTTATAAATTAGGCCAGAATATATTATTTAAAGATCATAAAAAAATTAACAAATACATAAAAAATGATTTCGAAAAATTGGGCAAAGTAGATCTCTTAGATGATGAAAGTGGCGAAACGATTTTGGAGATCGTTACGACCAGCTTTGACAATTTAGGCTTGGATATTCCTGACTCGGTTGATGAAATTTTAGACATAACTTTAAGGGCCATTTTGCCGGAAGATATTCAATCGAATCCATTGCCTTTAAGAAAGATAGTTCTTCTTATTTTGTCAAATATTGTCTACTCCTCTGACAATAATATGGAGAATCTGGAATTGTTATTGAATAACTTGACTTCATATCTGGATGTCGACTCTGAAACGGCAGAAAATATAAAAAATTTGTCCAAAAAGATGTCAGAAAGTTATAAAGAGTTTTTAAATTTGCTGAATTAAACTGTCGTGCCTAGAGAAAGGCTCATTTGCCTTGCAGGTCGAAATGGCCGCCAGCCAACTTGACTGTTCCAGCCGTAAACCCCAAGTGAAACAGAAAGGCCGCTGATTTTTCGCGCTGTTGAAATATGGTTCAGTTTTGCGGGGCTGTGAAGAGTCTGGGACGTGGCGCCGATTAGCTGGCGGCTCTCCAATGGAGAAGGCATTCGAATGGAAAGAAAGCAGTCGAAATGTTCGTTTTTGGTTCCAGAAATAATAAGCTCTTGCTTATATTGACAGTATTTTGTCAACCGAGACTGAAAACAGGTTTTTCACTGGAAGAATAGACTTGACGCCGACGCCAGTTCCTCTGGAGAAGGCAGGTTGAATGCCGCTTTGGCGAGGTCGATATCTATTGAATACTTGGTTCTGTTATTTCCCTTTTTTTTTGGGAAGTGTTTTTTTTTTGGGAGTCTATCATGTTTTCCTTCATTGTTTTGAATATTAGAAAGAAAGTATTTTGGATATCTTTAATCTTATTTTTTGTTTCTTTAAACGCCATCTCAGATCACGCTTTGGCTGAGGACGCCGTTTATGATTTTGACACGATGATTCGAATTTCTTCTACAGAATTGTTTGATGCCTATAATAACAATGAAGTTGCTGCTGATATGAAGTATAAAGGTCAATACCTTTATGTTGACGGACCGATAAGTGGAATATCAAAAGATTTTTTCGGTTCAGTCGTTATTGAATTAGGAACAAAACGACTTTTTGGAGTGGTAATGTGCCATTATGATAAAGAAATGTTTGAGGTTCATGAAGAGGGTATTGCAACGCTTAGTAAAGGCCGTCATGTTACCGTGGCAGGCATTGGAAACGGCATGCTCTTTCAAATGCCTCAAATAACAAAATGTGCCATACTGGCAGAGTAGCCTCAGGTTGAAATGGCCGCCAATCAGCTTGACTGTTCCAGCCGCAAACTCCAAATGATCCGGAAAGGCAATGGATTTATCGCGTGATCCAAATATGGCCCAGTTTTGCGGGCTGTGAAGAGTCTGTGACGTGCCGTGAAGTATCTGAAGGCGCTCCAAAGAGGAATGCTTTCGAATGGAAAGAAAATAGTCGAAATATTAGTTTTTGGCGCCAGTAATAATAAGCTTTGTTTTTGTTGACAGTATTTGGCTAACAGAGAATGGAAACTGGATTTTCCCTGGAAGAATAGACTTTATCCTGACGCCAGTTCCTCCGGGGAAGGCAGGCTGATTGCCTCATTGGCGAGGTCGATATTTTTTAATATTGATTCCGTCAAATTATTATTTTTTTATGGCCGTGGTTTTTTTTCTCTGGGAGTCTATCATGTTTTTTTTCATTGCTTTGAATATGAGAAAAAAAGTATTTTGGATATCTTTTATCTTATTTGTTTTTTCTTCAAACGCCATCTCAGATCGCGCTTTGGCTGCGGACCCCGTTTTCAATTATGACACAGTAATTCGAGTTTCTTCTACAGAATTATTTGATGACTATAATAACAATGAAGTTGCTGCGGATATGAAGTATAAAGGTAAACATCTTGCTGTTGATGGAACAATAGATGCAATATCAAAAGATATTTGGGGTTCTGTATATATTACAATAGGAACCAAACGACTTTTTGGAACAGTAACATGCTATTATGACGACAAAAAATATAAAGCAAATCAAGAGTTTGTTGCAAGGCTCAGTAAAGGCGCTCGCGTTACCGTGATAGGCATTGGAGGCGGCATGCTCATGCAAACGCCTAGAATAAGAAAATGTTACATAGACTGAGATCTGCCCCTTGATGAGCATCAGTTTTGGCTATGTTCTTCTTCATGACCTGCTGGCGAAACTCTGAAATTGTGTGGCAGTTTTTGACGTCTTTTGGTACATGAGCAAATGTTCATTATTTTTGGCTATTAATGTCGCAACGAAAACTGATTCATAGTGTTCAATTGTTCATCGCATTATGACAAGAGCCTCAAAGACCGAAATATTTCCAGAAATCTCAAAAATTTGGTTCATGTCGCCAGTTGCCGTCGCGACATTCTCAGCCAAAAAAAGTTCGTTGGAAACTTGAAAGCCTCATATTGACAGCCAAATCAAACCTTGAAGGCAAAAAAATGGCGCCTCTCTAGGCGTAGTCTTTCGAGGCCGCAGTCTAACAGACCTCTTTGGCGCTTCGAACCAGCTCGAGTCCTATCCGGGTCAGGGCTCCTGAAACAGCCTTTTTTTCGAAGCGGCTCCTTGAGTGAAACCTGAAGCGTCGCTAGCGCGATTACATTGCTTCTGACCAGCCCGTCAGCGATATGTTGAGGGGCTTTTTTTTGCCAAAAAAATCGTCTTGTCCCGGCCTCGCGAAATAAAGCTGCCCTTGACGCCTTTCCAGCAGAGCGATTCGGTTTTCTTTAGGGATATTTTAAAGCATGGGTTAGCTGTTCTGGGGTTTTTGGCAAAATAGTCCTTGGCGACGACCCGTCTCCCCTCGCCGGCGCGAGTGGGAGGAGGAAGGGGAGCTGCTCGATTGTGCCTCTGTCTGCCCTTGGCTTTGTCGGGAACGACTTTTTGGCATCCCTTTATAACCCTGGCGAAACGCCCTTTGACGCCCTTCTATCTTGCTTTGGCGAGGAAAATTGGTCCGCTTTTTCCACTTGACCTTTTACGCTTGATTCAGGGATTCAAAAGTTTTTGCATTGATTAATAAATATTATGAAATATTATAAGGTTTATAAAGAACTGTTTCTGTTTAAAAGATATGTATTATAGAATAATAGATGATAATATTCGTATATAATATGCTTTCGAAAACAGAATTTGTATTCAACCAATAAAAATCTCGTCTGATGGCCTATGCCTAGCACGAAATCACGTTTTTCTTGACGAAAGCGCCCTTTGAAGTTATACTGAAAATGATTCTATCCATAGTGCCGGTCGGACTTCTGCGGGCCTATTTTTTGGTTGAATTGACGGTTATTTGGTTCAAAAATAGTCGATTTTGATGAAGCGTCAGAATCGCCATGCCAAGAGGCCTTTTGGAAACCGCTTATGCCTAAGAATCTGCTTCTTAGGCCTTTGTTTTGTCTGCTCCCGGAGGTCGGCTTCGATCTAGTTCAAGCGCGGAAGAAGCGCAGCCTGCGGGTCGACGGAGAAAAATCCTACATCGATCGTCGTTTTTTTGCGTCCTCTCCCTAAAATTTAGTCAGTCTTTTCTTTTCGAACTCCAGTTCGAACTAAAGGCTTCAACAATTATAACGTTTCCTTCAGGAGATTTTATCTGCTCCTTCAGAGGTGTATATATAATGAACGCTTACCAGGTTCAATGCGACGACCGACTGGCGGAAGTTCAGTGGACCGGCTCCGCTCCGCCCAAAGCTGACGATCTGTTTCAGCTGGCCGGACTCCCGTCCAAGGGGCCGGGAAAGCCCCTGGCCGCCAGGATTGAGGAAAAACTGATCGATCTGTCGGCGCCCGTGGAGCCGGGGCAGATCGTCGCTCCAGTTCTGAGGGATGATTCGCGCGCTTTGGAGATGCTGAGGCACAGTCTCTCGCATGTCATGGCTGAAGCGGTCGTGCGGCTTTTTCCAGGCGTCAAGGTGGCCATAGGCCCGGCCATTGATGACGGGTTTTATTACGATTTCGATCTGCCCAAACCTTTCACCCCGGACGATCTTGAACGCATCGCCGAGGCTATGGGCAAGATAGTCAAAGAGTCTCAGGTCTTCAAACGGTCTTCCTTGCCGGCGGCGGAAGCCCTAGAACTGTTCAAGTCGCAGGGCGAAGTCTATAAAGCCGAGCTTATCGAAGATCTGGTCAAGGCCGGGGAGACCGAGGTCAGCCTGTACCAGTGCGGCGATTTCACCGACCTTTGCCGCGGGCCGCACATCCCTGACACGTCTTTGGGCGTGGCCTTCAAACTGTTGAGCGTGGCTGGGGCTTATTGGCGAGGCGACGAAAAACGGCCGATGCTGCAGAGGATCTACGGCACGGCTTTTTTCTCCGACAAGGATTTGAAAGCCCACCTCCATATGCTGGAAGAGGCGCAAAAAAGGGATCATCGCCGTCTGGGCAAAGATCTTGAACTTTTTTCCGTGCACGAAGAAATAGGCGGAGGACTGGTCGTCTGGCATCCCAAAGGCGCTCTTCTGCGCTCCATCCTCGAAAACTTCGAAAGACAGGAACACCTTCGCCGGGGTTATCAGGTGGTCATGGGGCCGCAAATCCTCAGATCTGAGTTATGGCGCAAAAGCGGTCATCTCGACTACTATTCCGAAAACATGTATTTCACCGAGATAGACGGTCAGGGATACGCCATCAAGCCCATGAACTGTTTGGCTCACATGTTCATCTACCGTTCGAAGCTCAAATCGTTCCGCGATCTGCCTCTGCGTCTGTTCGAATTGGGCACGGTCCAGCGGCATGAAAAAAGCGGGGTTCTTCACGGCTTGACCAGAGTCAGACAGTTCACTCAGGACGACAGCCACATTTTTTGCACTCCCGCTCAGGTGGCCGGAGAAATTGCGGACATCCTGCGACTCATCTCCGATATGATGGCCGCCTTCAGTTTTCCCTTTAGCCTGGAATTGTCGACTAGGCCGACCAAAAGCATCGGCACGGACGCAGACTGGGAGATGGCCACCAACGCCTTGAAGGAAGCCCTGGCCACCATCGGCGCCGATTACGAGATAAACGAAGGCGACGGCGCCTTCTACGGCCCGAAGATCGACGTCAAACTGAAGGACGCCATCGGCCGCAGCTGGCAGTGCGGCACGATTCAATGCGACTTCACTTTGCCGGAGCGGTTCGACTTGAACTATATAGACAGCGACAACGAGAGGAAGCGTCCGGTCATGCTCCATCGCACGGTCTTCGGGAGTTTGGAGCGTTTCATAGGCATTTTGATCGAGCATTTTGCCGGAGACTTCCCTCTATGGCTGACCCCTGTTCAGGCGGTCATTATGACGGTCACCTCCAGAGCGGACGAATTGGCCGTCCGTTTTCATTCCATGTTGAAGAAAGCTGGCTTAAGAGCGGAAGCGGACTTGCGAAATGAGAAGTTAGGTTATAAAATAAGGGAAGCTCGTCTTGCCAAGATCCCTTACATGTTGGTCATCGGCGATAAGGAAGTCGAGTCGTCTGTAGTTTCGGTCAGGCGGCGAGGCGAAGAGCCGAAAGAAATGTCTCTGGAAGGCCTTGTGGAGCTTATGCAAAAAGAAGCCGTCGCGCCTTCGTGGGATTAATCGTTCGTTTGGCCCAGATCCGGAAAATAGACTGTCGAGGAACGGAGTCGGCTCTGGGCGGAGCCGACGGGAGACGGAACATCCCCGTTCGTAATCACTATTTGTCTTGCATTGAGAGGTGCGAAGATTAACATCAAGAGGAAAGACTCGGACAACAAGCGGGTCAGCATCAATGGCTCCATCAAAAGTCCGCAGGTCCGCGTCATCAGTGACGAAGGAGAACAATTGGGCATTTTGAGCCTGGCCAAGGCTCTGGAAACGGCCAGGACGGCGGGTTTGGATTTGGTCGAGGTGGCGCCGGAAGCGGATCCTCCTGTCTGCCGCATTATGGATTTTGGGCGTTATAAGTATCAGCAGAGCAAGAAGCTCTCTGAGTCTCGCAAAAAATCGACCGTCATAGAAGTGAAGGAAGTCAAGTTTCGACCCAAAACCGACGAGCACGACTATCAGTTCAAGTTGCGCAACATTCTCAAGTTCCTGGCGGAGAAGAACAAGATCAAGGTCTCGCTCATCTTCAAAGGCCGCGAAATCACCCACTCCCACTTCGGTCAGCAGATCATGGAGCGCTTGATCGCCGATGTGGCCGAAAAGGGACAGCCGGAATCTATGCCCAAACTTGAAGGAAAATCCATGACGATGATTTTGGTTCCCAAGTGAATTAAAGAAACACCTCTGACAACGAATAGAACAGACTAGCGAATGTCGCTCCAAAGCGGAAGAGTCCGCCGGAAGCGACGCGTCCGTTTTTTGTCGCCAAACGAAAAGTCAAATTTTCGGCGCAGTTGCTCGGCGTTTATCTAAGTTTAATCAAATACGCATTATTCCGTTGTCGGAGCAATGCGTATTTTTGTTCCGTCCTCTGGGAAAGCCTAGGTTTAGTAAGCCCTAGCTCCGCGAGCCCTGGCGCCGCCAACTTCGCTCGGCCTTTTTTCCGTTCTCCTTCCCTTTTTGTTCGAGCCCGCGAATTCCTTCAGCGCGAATTCTTTCAAATAAAGCCGACTCCTGAACGAACGAAAAAAAACCTCTGATCAGTTTGGAACTGACCAGAGGTTTTTTTTAGGGTATTTTTGGATATTTTTGGGTTTTTTGTTTTTTTTCTGTCAGCGGTCGGCGAACGTTTGCGTTCGTTCAGATTTGGCCGACCAAAAAGTCGCTCTTTTGACTTTAGGAATCGGTCGAGGCCGGGCAACCGCCTTTTTCGGCGGATTTGCAGGCGGAACAGGCCGGAGCGGCTCCGGAATCGGCGGACGAGCCGGCGGAGCCGTTGGCGGCGGGCTTGTCGGTTTTGGCCGATTTGGCGGGGCAGGTCGAATCGCCTTTTTTCCGGGCGTAGTCGGTCACGTACCAGCCGCCGCCTTTGAGCTGGAAGCTGTTCATGGAGATGAGCTTTTCCAGTTTTCCGCCGCAGTGGGGACAGACGGTGAGAGGCGGGTCGGAAAACTTGCGCATGGCCTCAGTAATCTGGCGGCAGCTGTCGCATTCAAATTCGTAGATGGGCATATGTAAACTCCTGCAATCCTGGTCTTAAGGAGGCCTCTTCATGTTCCCTGTCGGCGTTTCGCGTCGGTTCGACTAGGGAGCAAGGCAGAAAAAGCGAGAAGAGTCATTCTCGCTCGACATGAAAAGATTAAGCATAGTCGGCCGCTTTGTCAAGAGATCTGAAGAAGGGCGGGCGACTTTTTTTCCTCTCGCCGACGAATCCGCCGCTCGGACGACCTCGGACGGCGACTACGCCGCAAAAAGCCGTCTTGAAAAGCGCCCAAGAAAAGGAGGCGCCGGAAAGCCAAAAAGGGAAATCAAGACTCCGTCGCTTCCGAAAAGCGATTGCTCCCGATTTGGCTGGACTTGGCCCTTTCCAGCACCTCCCGGCAGGCGGCGAACACTTCGTCCGTATCAATCGCGTCCATGCAGACGAACGTTTTGGGGCAATTTCTTTTGAAGCAGGGCGAGCATGACGCCGAGCTGGCCACGTATCGGCTCAAAGGGCCGAAGGTTCCCGCCCTTTGACCGCTGCTGGGGCCAAAGAGGGAGACTGTCGGGGCGCCGGCGGCGGCGGCGATGTGTAAAGGGCCGGTGTCCGCTCCCACGCAGACGGCGGCCAGGCTGACCAAACCCATGAGCCCGAGAATGTCCGTCTTGCCCGTCAGATCGGGCATCTTCAATTCCGGGGCTTGGTCCTGGATCGCTTTGGCCAACCCCCCTTCGGCTCGGCTGCCGCCTATGGCCGCCGAAACGCCCATGGCCGAGAGTTTTCGGGCCAATTCGGCGTATTTTTCCGCCGGCCACAGTTTCGAGGCCCAACCCGCCCCGGGAAAGAGAAGAGCCAGCGGCGGACGAAGACCGAGCGACGAGACGAGCTCCTCCATTTCGCGGCGGGGTTCGGAGAAGTCGGGCAAGGGAAAGGCGACTTCCTCGGAAATCGGGCCCAAGCTTCGGATCACGTCGCGATAGCGCTCGATGACGTGTCCGTCGCGGTTAGGGCCATAGACGGGGCGGGAGACCAAAAAACTGCCCTCGCGCATCTCGCAGTAGCCCAGACGGCGGCGGCAGCCGCTGAGAAGAGCGATGAGGGAACTTTTCATCAAGCCTTGCAGATCGAGGGTCAGATCGAATCGGCGGGAGTGCAGCTCTCGACGCAGCTCGGCCAGATACGATATTTTTTTGGGCAGGCTTTTTTTCTTCAGATCGTTTTTGTAAAAGACGATCAGCTCGTCAACATAAGGACGGCCTGGCAGGATGCTGGCGAATTGCGGCTCCACCAGCCAGCTGATTTTGGCGGCCGGAAACAATTCTCGCAAGGCGGCCAAGGAAGGCAGGGCATGGATGATGTCCCCCAAGGCGCTCATTTTTATGACGAGGATCCGCTTGTATTCGACCATTGAACCGTCCGCCTTTCAGCTGGAGAAGAGCCATTCGAAGCCGCGGGCATAGCTGGGGGCGGCCAGGGCGGGAAGAGCCCCGGCGGCGAGCAGATCCGGCATCCCGGCTCTGGCTTCCTCTTTCATGACCAAGATGGCCTGACCGCCCAAATTGTGGGCTAGGCGGACGATTTCCGGATTTTGACCCATAAAGTGGCAAGTGGCCGGGGCGAGGCCGTTTTTTTTGAGAAAAACGCGCCAATGCCTGACCTCTTCCAAAGGTTCGCGGAGCATCGTTAAAAAAGCGGGGATTTCTTCGGGTTTCACGCCCATTTCGGAAAAATGGCGGCTGAAGGCGAAACACTTCACGTCCTGGCCGCGCTTCTCCGGCCAGCCCTCTAAAATATTCAGACCTGGCGGAGGGAGAAGAAAGAGATTCTTGGTCGCCTCCCGGACGGGGGAGAGAAGGCGATCCGCTTCCCGCTTGACCATTTCCGGCGACAGATCTTTGAAGCACAGCCTTTGCGGTTTAGGGCATTCTCGATGGCGGCAAGGGGAGCACCCGCAAGGCTTTCGCAAGATGGCGCAGCGTCGGCCGAGCGGGGCGGTCCTGACGGGATTCGTGGGCCCGAACACCGCCGCCACCGGGACGTTGAGGGCGGCCGAAAGGTGCATTAGGCCGGAATCGTTGGCCAGAGTCAGATGGCATCGGCCCAGCACGGCTATGGCTTCTTTCAGACTGGTCTGGCCGGCCAGATTCAGCGTCGGCACGGACGGCGACAAAAGAGACTCGAGTTTGGCCGCCGACGAAATCTCGGAGGGGCCGCCCAAGATGACCACCCCGCCTAACCGGTCGGCCAGGATTAAAGTCGCGGCGGCGGCGAACTCTTCTTCCGGCCAGCGTTTGGCCCCGCCGAAAGCGGCTCCGGGGGCGACGGCCAGGCGCAAGCCTTCAGGGAGAACGTGCCGCTCCGTCAAGTCGGGCAGCGTCAGAGCGGGACGAGAGAAACAGGCCTTAAGGCCCATTTCCTCAACCACCCGCAGAAAACGGAAGCTTTCGTGGGCTGCCTTTTCCTCTTCGGTGAAGACGACGGGCCTAGTCAGAAAAATGGAGCGGCCGTTGGCGGCGCTGCCGGCTCGGAAAGGCGCCCGGCTAAAAGCCGCGTAAAAGGCGGTGGAAAAGGAGTTGGGAAAAATGACCATCTTGGCGGGGGCCATTTTTTTTATTTTTCTGGCGGCTCGAAATCTAGAGGCGAAGCTCCGGTCTTCGATCAGCGTGTTTTCTTCTCCCACCAAAGCGGCGTAGGCGCCGGCCGCCCCGGCTCTGGTCAGAACGAACAAGTCGCGTTCCGGGTCGTCGTCCATGATGGCGGCCAAGGCCGGAAAGCTCATGACCGCGTCGCCTAGCCAGTTTAAGCCCCTGACCACGATGGGGCCTTGGCTTTTGCCAAAACGCTCAGTCATGGACGGATCGCGTTTGGTCGAGACGCGAAGCCTCCGGCTTGGTCGGGCTCAGACGACTGAACAACTGGTCGACGAAATCGTCCGGCCGGTCGAGTTCAAGCTCGACGTCCAGGGCCAAAATCGGCAGGTTCAGGGCTAGGGGCAATTTGACCGCGTCCTTGAGAGTGGTGAGGAGATAATCCGCCTGGCTGGTTTTGGCCAGACGGTGTAAGGCGGCGATTTCGTCCGGGTCATAGCGGGCGTGATCGGGAAAACTCAAACTCGACCGAACTTCCAACGAGAGATCCGCCAGCGTCCGAAAAAAAGCCTCCGGCTTGGCCAGGCCGCAGAAAGCCGCCAAGCGGCCGCCTTTGGGCTTGTCCAGAGGGGCGGTCGAGGAAAAATCCAAGGAGCGGAAGCAAATCGGGGCCAAACGGGCCAGATGCAGAGGGCGATCGCCGGCCATTTTTTGCAGCGCGGCCGGCTTTTCCCGGCCAAGAGCGACCAGAACGTCGGCTTTTTCCTGAGCTTGACCGGGTTCCCGCAGGTAGCCGGCGGGGATGATCCGCTCTTTCTTCAGATCCTGATCCGCCTGGAGCATCAGCAGATCGACCTCGCGGGCCAGGGAAAGATGTTGAAAGCCGTCGTCCAGAATCAAGATGTTGGCGCCCAGCTCGATGGCCTTCAAGGCGGCCAGACTTCTGCGGCGGGCGAGCACGACCGTCGCCTGAGACTTCAAGGCCGACAGAAAAGGCTCGTCGCCGCATTCTTGCGCCGACAGAAGAGGGCCCTGGCCCAACGAGACGACGAGAGGCTCTTCTCTTTCCAAGCTGGGACGTCGACCGTAGCCGCGCGAAAGTATGGCCGGGCGATAGCCTTTTTGCAGAAAAACCTTGGCCAGAAACTGAGTCATCGGCGTCTTGCCGTTGCCGCCCAAAGTCAGGTTGCCTACGGAAACGACCGGACATGCGACCTTAAATTGCTTGATCAGCCCGCTGGCGTAGGCCCAGCGACGCAATTTCATGAGCCCGCCCCACAGGCTGGCCAAGGGCTGGAGGGAGGGGAGAGGTTTTCGCGGAGGCGGCGAGGAATTGGTCATAAGACGTCGTTTTTTTTGGTCGTTTGGCCATCTGTCGGGGCGCCGGCCGAAGACTTGCCGGCGGCCTTCAGGCGGCCTTCAGCCGGCTTTCAGCCGACGAGGGAATCAAGCCTTCTTTTATCGAGCCCTTTTTTGGAGGTCGCGAACGGAATCGTCTTTTCTTGGAAACAGTCTTTTTTGAAAAATCGTCCGGGCGAACGGCTACGAAGCGAAAGCAAGGGCGGAAAGCAAAGGCGAACGCTTTGGCGTAAAAAAGAAGACGATAGCCGAAAGCCAAAATATGGAAAAGGCGCAAAGTCGGCGAAGAAAGACCAAAAAAATGAGAATATGGCCATTGACGAGATTCACGGACTGTGAAAATGGAGATTGGCGCGTTCGTCGGCCGTCAATCTAAAGAGCGCAGAACGGGCATCCCTTTGGAGGAGACGAATTTCAACGTTTCGTTGACGGCTCCTCGGTGGGACGACACGAATTCCATGCCTTTGCGGCCCATTTCCAGAGTCAGGCCAGGTTGACTGAGGAGCTGATCCAAGGCGGCGGTCAATTCGGCTTTTTCCACTATTTTGGCGGCTCCGGCTTGATTTAGGGCCCGGTACATCCATTTGAAGTTCGAAACCCTGGATCCGGAAAGCACCGCTTTGCCCCTGGCGGCGGCTTCCAAGGGGTTATGGCCTCCGCCCTCGTGAGAGCCTGGCCAACTTTTGCCGATCAGAGCGACCTCGGCCAAGGCGTAGAACCGGGCCAAATCGCCCAACGTGTCCAGCAGGAAGACGACGGCGTCTTTGTCCGTCGGTTTCGGTTCGCTGCGTCTGGCGCTTTCGTGCGGAAAGACTTCATGGATGAGGCGCCAGGTCAAGCCGAACTTGTGGCGGTCTCGGGGAGCGATGAGGAGGCGCAAATTCTCGTGTTTGGCTCGCATCTCTTGAAAGGAGGCCATGATGAGGCTTTCCTCTCCCATATGGACGCTGCCGGCCACCAGCCAGCGGCCGTCGGGCCAACCGGTTTCTTGCAAGATGGCGTCTTTTTGTTCCTGCCCCGTTTCTACGGCCGGCTGATCGAATTTCAGATTTCCGGCGACTCCGACCTTATCCGGATCGGCGCCCAGAGCGATGAATTTTTCCCTGTCTTCGGAGGTTTGGGCGGCGATGGCTTGGAACAGATTCAAGACCTTGCTCCAGAAAAAGGATATGCGTTTGTAGTTCTTGAAAGATCTCGGCGAAAGACGGGCGGAGACGAGGTATTTGGGAATTTGGCGGCGTTCGAGTTCAAGCAGAATGCCGGGCCATATGTCAGTTTCCACCAGGAGAAGAGCGTCGGGTTCGATGAAGTCCAAAAATCGTCTGGTGGAGAGTTCGAAATCAAGAGGAGAAGGGAAAATGGGCAAGGTCGGCCAAGTCGTTCTGGCTTGCGACAGTCCGGAGAGAGTGGTGGCCGTGACGACCACGTCGCATCCGTTTTCGGTCAGAACCCTGACCAGCTCTCTGGCGGAGAGAACTTCGCCGAGGCTTAAGGTCCAAATCCAGACTCTGGGCTTGTCGGGCGATTTGGGAATGACCCGGCCAGGCCCGAGAAAGCGGGCTTTGAGAGTCTTCAGATAACGACGATTGATCAAGCCTCGAATTAGCCAGTAAGGGGCGGCCAAAACGAAGGCCAGACAATAGATGACAGCGTAAAAAGTCCGCATAAAACGGAAACCCTCCAAAAGCTCCTAAGCCATGGCAAAATCGTCAGTTTGGGGACTTGAGGGCTGATTGAATAAAAATTCGGTCTACCCCAGTTGCATATATTATATCTTAAAAGCGGTGAGGAAAAAAGTTGTCAGGTCGTTCGCCTCTCCCCTCCGACTAAACAGGCTCGACGAGAGGGAAGTTCTTCCAGATGAAAAAAAAGGAACTCTCGCTCTGACGACGGTCGGAAAAAGCGGTCGCCTTTGTAGGGACTTCAGCCAAATGCCCTTTGGCCGAAGGGAGACCATTTTCGCGGCGTCGGCCGAAAAAAAAGTCGAACAAGGGGCGGAAAGAGTATTTCAGCCGAAAAGTTTTTAAACATTCCGTACTAGATTGAACGCCATAGATCGATTGCGGAAGATCGCCCGCGACAGGTCGACCTCAGCAAGTCGACCTCAGCAAGTAGCCCGCGGCGGATCGTCCGCGACAGACCGACCTCAGAAGATCGTCCGCAGCGGAGCGACCGCTAAAGGCGGCGTCTGCCGGCTGCGGGCCAAAGAGGCGGATGGCGGCTAAAACTGGCGCAAGAATCGCAAATCGCCTTGGTAAAGATGGCGGATGTCGGACAGGCCGTATTTGAGCATGGCGGCTCTGTCGACGCCGATGCCGAAAGCGAAGCCGCTGACTTCGTTCGGGTCGTAGCCGACGAAGTCGTACAGGGCCGGATCCACCATGCCGCTGCCCAGAAGTTCGAGCCAGCCCGAGCCTTTGCAAAGTCGGCAGCCTTTTCCGCCGCATAAGACGCAAGCTATGTCGACTTCGGCCGAAGGTTCGGTGAAGGGGAAAAAGCTCGGTCTGAGCCGTATGGTCGTCTCGGGCGAAAAGAAGCTGGAGGCGAAGGCCGAAAGCACGCCTTTCAAGTCGGCCATGGTGATGCCTTTGTCCACGACCAGACCTTCCACTTGGGAAAAGACCGGGGAATGGGTGATGTCGTCGTCGCGTCGAAATGTCCGGCCCGGAACGACGATCCAAAGCGGCGGCTTTCTTTTTTCCATGGTCCTTATCTGGACCGGCGACGTGTGCGTCCGGAGAAGAAGCTTGTCTCCCACGAACAAGCTGTCCTGCATGTCTCTGGCCGGGTGGTCGGCCGGGAAATTCAAGGCTTCGAAATTGTAATAGTCGGTTTCGATCTCAGGGCCTTCGACGATGGAAAAGCCTAGTTTGGCGAAGACTTGGCAGATCTCGTCCATGGTCCTGTTCAGGATGTGAGAGCTGCCGCGGGGAGGCTTGCGGCCGGGCAGGGTCACGTCTAGAGCTTGAGAGCGCCGACTGGCCTGCTTGAGGGATTCGGCCGCGCGACGGTGAGCGGCCGAGATTTCTTCCCTGGCCTGGTTGGCCGCCTGACCGGCGGCGGGTCGCTCATCCTTCGGCAGGGAGCCCAGAGAGCGCATATGCTCGGTCATGCGTCCTTTGGCGCCCAGAAATTCGATGCGGATCTTCTCTAAAGTTTCGACGTCGCCAACTTTTTCCAGAGCCAGGAGGGCTTCTTTCCTGGTCAATTCGATGGCGTCAAGTACATTGCTCATAACGTCTGTCCGAATAGCTGTATGGTGAGGTTTATGGGAGATTTTCGGGAAAACGATTAGTTTTTGGAAAAAGATCGAAAAGATCGAGCCGTCGTTCCCCCTTCAGTTGCCGCAACGTCCAGCGGAAGCAAGGGTTTCGCCGCTGGTCTTTTGGCCGTTCGGACGAGCGGCGGCCAAAAAAGAGAGGGCTTGACGGCGGCGCCCGTCAGTTTGCGCCGGAAAACCGAAA
Organism: Deltaproteobacteria bacterium; assembly: GCA_031254895.1. Taxonomy (GTDB): domain Bacteria; phylum Desulfobacterota; class Desulfarculia; order Adiutricales; family Adiutricaceae; genus JAIRNQ01. The sequence goes on along the minus strand of JAIRTO010000108.1, from coordinate 1,761 downwards.
AAAGCGCGAAAAGGGACAGGCGGCGGAACTGCGCGACGGTTCTAAGGCGGCGGCCAAGCTGGCGGCGCGATTTTGAACCCTTTTTGGGGTCCAGAGCGAAAACCTGAAAAAGTCGCGAAACAAACGAAAAGTCAAAAAAGGAATCGAGACGTTCGGGATCGTCGCCAAAAGCCGTCTTCGGAGACGGGCCAAAGCCGGAAACGAGTCGGAGGCGAGCCGTAGGCGAGCCTTTTTTACGAGCCGGAAACGAAAAAGACCGCCTGTTAACGAGTCAGGCGGTCTTGGCCAAATCAAATCTCGATAGTCAAATCTTTTTGTCCAGAAAACCGCCAAAAGTTGGGCGGCAGGGGCCTTTCGAACTCAGGCCGCCGAAACGGCCGCTTGAGCCGCCTGAACCAGTTTGACGAAATTTGTAGGATCGGTGGCCGCCATCTCGGCGAGCATCTTGCGATCGACGGCAAATTTGGCTTTGTTCAAGGTGTCGATGAGCCTGGAATAGGAAAGGCCCATCTGCTTGGCGGCGGCGCTGATGCGGATGATCCAGAGGGATCTCATCTCGCGCTTGCGGGCGCGCCGATCGCGGTAGGCGTAACATAAGCCTTTTTCGACGCCTTCGCGGACGCTGCGATAGAGATTTCTTCGTCCGCCGCGATAGCCCTTGGCCATGGAAAGATATTTATTGTGGCGCTTTTTTGTCTGCAGGCCGCCTTTGATGCGCATGCCAAAAACTCCTTATTTTTTCCCCGTCGAGTCCCTCAAATGGGGCGAACCGTCAGAAGACGGCCGACGGGAACTAATGATTGTGCCGACCAGTGATGGAACCGACCAGAAATCGTCGTCAAACGCCCAAGTAAGGCAGAAGCTTCTTGACGGACTTGGCGTTGGAAGAGTCGACGGTCGCCGGCGCCCGAAGGCCCCTTTTTTGCTTTGTCGTTTTCGTGGTCAGGATATGCCTGGCGTAAGCCCTGTTGCGTTTTATCTTGCCGGTCGCCGTCGCTTTGAACCGCTTGGCGGCGGCGCGGTTGGATTTCATCTTAGGCATGTAAATTCTCCTCGATCTAGGCCCGTTAGTCAATTTTCGCCGTTTCGCGCGGCATCTCAATCTGCTGTCGGCTCGGGCTCAATAGGCGCAGACAGTTTAGCCTTGGAATAATAATGCAAGCGCGTCTAGTTTGTCAAGATCTATTTTTTTTCGGGTTTTGGGGCGGCTTCGCGCAAACAGGAAACGCAGACGGACGAGCGGCGCCGGTTCGTCGGCGAGAAACCGATCGCCCTCGCTTGAAGCGTTTTCGTCAATAAAGCTAACGCTTTGGCTTCGGCCTTCGATTCAAGACGGCCAGGCCAAACGCCAAGGGAGCGCCCGAAGGCCGCCTATCCTCTATAATAAAGAATCTCTTTCCGTTTTTCCAGTGATTTGATTTTTTAGATGAAGACAAAAGATCCTGTTCGTCCAGTTATAATAAAAAATAAATTTTTTTGACTAATATTAGATATTTTTAATAGATATGCATGAAAAGTTAAACATTATAGTATTATAAATTTCACTATAGAATATAAAAGAATAGCAAAGCTATTTATTAAAGAAATATAAATAAATTTACACTATTTTTTATCAAGTCAAGAATGCATTTAGGTGCGTTACTTTCAAATATAAGTAGAAAATAGAATGATTTTCAAAAAAAACTATTCTATAAGACAAAAAAAATTAAAATAAAAAAATTAACCCGGCAGGCATATGTATGGAGCATGTTTTCCATATGA
>JAIRTO010000080.1 GCA_031254895.1 Deltaproteobacteria bacterium | reverse complement strand
AGCATCCTCTTCAGCACGCGCTTTCTCAGCGATAGCAGTATTCGCAGCCACTATCGCATGCGAATATTTGCCGCTACTTAGATTATCAAGCATGTCTTCCATATGTACCTCCGTGCCTACGATTGATTTGATCACTTCGGTCTCTATAAAATTATAGACTGAACAAACGACCAAAGCAAGAATATTGTTGTTGTCTGGATTTCTAGACAAAGACTTGGCCAAAGAAACCGCTTTTTTGCAAAATTTCTCCCTCTTGCCTCTAACCTTGCCAACAGCGGCCAAAGACAATTGCACATTTTGATCGCCAGTCAAGACCAGATGAGGATTATCTTTAACCATGGCTGATATGTCAGCCAAGATCTGATCTCCATCTATGAGGTCGGCCAGATAAATATGTTCCACAGAATACTGCAGACTACATACCGTCGTGTACACTTTTGTAGGGGGCGTGACGTATCCGGGAAAAATGATCACCGTCTTGACTGGATGATACGCCAAAGGCTCTGAAGTGAAAGAGTATTGATATGACAAGCTGGCCGCATAATGCATGTAGCGCGCCAAATCCCTGGCTTTTCCGGAACTGTCGAATTCCAGGTGGAGAATGACGCCGTCATCCGACATGAACACTTTATCCGTGAGCATGCGATTATGTTCAAGAAGAACAATTTCTGAAGGTTTTTGCTCATATTTGCGGCCGTCGGAAAAAAGACTCAGAATTTTCAAAAAAGGCGAAGGATAATAATCTGTAAGGTTTTTTAAAAGCGCATCTTTGTTTTGATACGGCATGTTTATGGTGTTTTTGTTGGTTTCACCATTGGAAGACATCAAAAGACTCTCTTTCGCAGAAAAAAATACTGTCGCCGGACACGACGGATCAGAGCAAGAATCAGCGCGACATGCCGCCTGCAACTGTTTCCGGCCGCTGTCGACCCGACTGGAACTTCGCTCGGGGATGCGATAGTCAGATCTCGGGCAGGATGAATTGGCCTGCCTTATTAGGTTGACGGATTCATTAAAGGTTGGAGTCTAACATCTTTCGTGGCTGGCGTCAATTCCTCAGATCGGATTTTTTGATTATATTTTTTGGGGATAATTTTTAGGGAGAAGGTTTTGGAAAAGACGAAATCAATTTTTATTTTTATAAAATTAGTGAAAAAGACCAAAAACTAAGAAAAAACTAAAGAAACAAAATTTCCTAAAAACTAAGTTCGCCCAAAAAAGCGTCTTGAAACTTGGGGTCGAAACCAAGTTCCATCACTTCCACGCGTCCGACCAGTTCTTCGATTTCCTGGTGGGCGGAGCGGTCCAACAATAGTCTGGCCGAACCGGCGAGAGACGAGTTGCCGACGAAAGTGACCGGTCCCTGATAGCCCTTCGGGATCAAGCTGATGCCCAACAAGCTCTCCGATCGCAGATGAAAGCCGAAGGAGCCGGCGATGATCACTTCGTCCAGATCGTCGACGGAGAGGGACAATTTTTCCAAAAGCATCTTCATGGCCGCAGAAATGGCTCCTTTGGCCAGTTGGACTTGTCGGACGTCCTTTTGACAAAAATAGACTTGCTCGGTCAAGGGGTAGCGCCCGTCCTCCACGACCGTCGGCAGGCCCTCCGGTTGGACGAGGCGGCCGCTTTTTTGAATGATCCCTACTTTCGTCAGTTCCGCGCAGATGTCTATGATCCCGCTGCCGCAAATGCCGATCGGCTCCGCTCCGCCGATGGTGGTGAACTCGGCGGAAAGATCGTCGTTCAATTTGAAGCTGTCCACGGCCCCGGTCACGGCTCTGGTTCCGCAGACTATGTTCATGCCTTCCAAAGCCGGCCCGGCGGCGCAAGAGGCGGCGACCAGCTTGCCGTTTCTGGAAAGGACGATTTCTCCGTTTGTCCCTATGTCTATGAACATGCAGGTTCCCGGCCGCTCGACCAGCTTGACGGCGATGAGACCGGCGGAGATGTCCCCGCCGACGTAAGCGGAAATGGAAGGACTGGTGACGACTCGGCTGTAGGGAGCGAGGTTCAGCCTCTCGCTCAAATGGGAGAGATCCAGGCTTTGCGTGAAGATGGGCCGATAGGGGGCCTGAGCCAGACTTTTCGGGTTGACGCCGGCCAGGAGGTGCAGCATGGTGGTGTTGCCGCTGATGACGGCGCCGCCGATCTTTTTGGCCTGCTCAGGCCCGCCGGCGGCGGAGACGATCAGCTTGGCCAGACCTTCCAGAGCCAGATCCTGAAGCTGGAGAAGGTCTTCCTCGGAGGCCGCCGCCAGAGTTATGCGGCTGATGACGTCGGCGCCCATGGCCGTTTGGGGATTCAAAGCCGTCTCCATGGCGGCGATCTCTCTTTTGTCGAGATCTATGACGGCCGCCGCCAGACCGGTGGTTCCTAAATCCAAAGCGACGGCCAGGTTGGCGGGTTTGTCGTTCGCGGCGTCGCCAAGTTCGCGCTTCGTCGCCGGGAAAGCCGCCAAAAGTTCGTCCCGCCAGGACAAAAGCCAACCCGGCAGCTTGTCCGCCTCCAGTTTGGCCAGGTCGGCCAAACCTTGTCCCGGCCGAGTTTTTAGAGACAGGGCGGATAAAAGACAGCTTTGGTCTTGCCGATCCCGCTCCGGGATCGGGGCGAGGGAAAGAACGGGATCCAACTGGAAAGGAGCGCTCCAGCCCAAGCCCACGACGGCGTTGAAGACGGACTTTTCCGACAGAACGACGGTGACGTCTCCTGCCCCTTTGGCCAGACAGGCCAGTCTTTTGCCCTCGCGGCCCTTCAGTAATTTTTGCTCGTTCGATTCCGGGGGAACCAAGTCGCCGACCGCTTCGACCAGACATTTGCCGCAACGGCCTTGACCGCCGCAGGGAGCGTCGAGGCGCAGATCGGCCAAAGCCAAAGTCTCCATGATGGTCGCGTCGTCTGAAGAGTTCACGACTAGGTCTTCTCGTCCGTTTTGTCGAATGGTCAGTCTCATTTCAAGGGCTCCGCGAATCGTAGGGGTTTTTGGGTCGGAATCAGGCTAAAGCGGTCAGTCGGCCATCCGGCAAGCCGTCAATCCGGCAACTCGGCAACTCGGCAATCCGGCAAGCCGGCGGTCCGGCAGCTCGGCAGTTCGGAAGTTCGGCGATCCGGCGGCCCGCCGACTCGCCGAACAAGCTTCGACGACTTTCAAAAAAAGGGATTATAGCCAAAAGCGCCGAAATCGTCGAACCGACGGGCGAAGATCTCGCGGCGAAAAGCCTTTTTCCCTGGCCGGTCGCCTATTGTGGTAGAGATCTTGCAAGTCGTTTTGGCGAGCTGGAAAAAAGCTCCGCCTTGTCTGGTCGAAAGCGAAAAGGCCATAAATGGACAAGAAAATCAGCGTTAAGGCGGATTTGAAATTTTATGTTTGAAATTTTATTTATTATTTTATCTAGCTTTCAAATATTATATTTAGATGCGTTTTTGTTTTAAAAACTGTTCTTTATATATTTATTAACTGACATTTAGCAAAAAATAAGTCTAATTTAACGCTGTTTTGGCAAAACTAGCGAACAGGTTTCCAGAGGCGGGACTGCTGCTGGACGCTAAATTAATAGTTAGGATTGGCGATAGATTGAAATTTGCTATTTTATGCTCCCAAAGAATTTGATAATATGCTAATATTGGTTTATAAAAAGTCCTGAGCGCTTTCTTTCCATAGGCGCTTTTTTCCAGTTTCAGGTTTTTTTTTTGGGGCGACGGTCTTTCCGTCGGATTTATCTCGGATTGTTGCCCTTCGTTCCGTTCGTTCCGTTCGTTCCGTTCGTTCCGCTTGTTCCGCTTGTTCCGTTCGTTCCCTATGTTCCGTTCGCTCCGTTCGTTCCGTTCGTTTCGTTTGTTCCCTTGATCCTGTCGAACTGGCTGAAGATTTCCCATTGTAGGCCCTTTTGTTCCGGGAGGCAATCTTGCCGGCGGGTCTGTTCGTCGATCGACGATTTGTTCGTCATTGTTCCATTTTTGGAATTTTGAAAGCATTTGTTTTGTTTATATGTGTAATTGGACTCTAATTTGACTATTTGCTTGTTTTAAATTCTCAAATGATCTGTTATGCTTTCAGTTCGGAAAGCGCCTCCGTCGCGGCGTCATGTCGAAAAAACGGCTTCGATCTCGGCCGGAAAACGGTCGTTCCAAGAAAAGGGTCGGCGGGTTTTAGGATCTAGCCCTTCGATTTTTTGGCTTCGTCCCATTCGCGTCCGGTTCGTTTCGCGTCTGTTTTTGTCTCCGGCGCTTTTTTCGTCATGTTCGTTTTCTTAATCTTTTTCTGATCTTCTAGCGAGCCAAATTTCTGACCCATGCCCGACGCTCCCCGCATAATCGAGAAAACGCCGTTTTCCGTAAAGAAAATGGACGCCCCTTCGTCAGGGCCGTCTCAGGGGGAGTCCGCGCCGCGTTCCGGCGCTCGGAACGGACCGGACAAGTCGGCTTTTTTGGCTTTGGCTCGCGAAATAGGCAAGTGCCTGTCCGCTTTCAAGCCGCCCGACTGGTTTCAGGTCGAACCTCCGTCCGCCCCTAAACCTCTGACTCCCGCCATCGCCCAGTCTCTGGGCGCGGCGAGTTTGGAGGAATTTTTCGGCCGCGTTCAAGCCCCCGGCTCCCCCGGCTCCGCCGGCGGAGCCGACGCCGTCGAAGCGGTCGAATATGGCGACCTCGGCGGCTCGATCCGTTCGAACCGAAAGGATTACGCCGGTTTCGGCGAAAAGGCGGTTTCTCCTCTGCCCAAAGGGCTGGACGACGTGAGAGCGGCTCTTTCGGCGGTGGATGAAGCCATCGCGGAGTGCGAGGAGATAGCCAAGGTCGATCCCGCTCGCCAGGCGCGGCGAAGGGCGGAATTGAACACCTCGCTGACGGCTTTGCTCCGGGCGGAGCAATTGGGCGAACAGTTCAAGATTATGGCCGAAAAATGGCCCGAGACGGCCAGGTTGGTTTTTCAGGAGGCCTCGGAGCTGCATAAGGCGACGAACAAGCTTTTGGCTTCCATCGACCAAGCCAGGCCCGAGCCCGCCTTTTCCGGCACGGCTTCTTTCACCGCGCTTTCGTTCAATCTGAGCGAGCGGCTGATGCGCCTGAAAAAGGTCTTCGCCGGCCGTCTCGCGTGGCAGAGCTCGGTGCGGACTCTGTCGGACGAAATAGACGAATTCGCCAATCAGGCCTGGCGAGACGAAGCGGACGGCGGCCGGAGCGACGCCTTTTGGCTCTCGACGGCGAGAAAAAACCGTCAAGCCCTGGCCCAACTGGAGTCGGAGCATCAGGAGTTGGGGGCGGAGCTTGACCGGCGCTCGGAAGCGGTGCAGTCGGCCTTGCGCTTTCTGGAAGAGGCGGAGTCCCGGAACAACGGCGAAATCGGCGCCGATTTCGTGGATCGAGCCGAGAGAATGGCCTCCAGCGTCGAAGCCTCGATAGCCGCCGCCATGACGGCGGCGGCCGAGCTGAAGGAATGCTGGGTCTTTCTGCCGACGGTGATGGGCCGCCCGGCCTTCCTGGACAAGATTTTCTTGTCCGCCGCTTCCCATTTGGGCAACGCGCTTTCTTTAGGCGAAGAGTCCAGAGCCGCGCTGTCCCGTTTCACGGGCCGCATGTCCAGCACCTGCGAGATCCGCGGCAAAGCCCGGCGAGCCTTGTCTCTGCCGGACAGGAGCCGGGAATATCGAAACCTCCTGACCCGGGCCAAACGCAGTTTGGACGTGTTGGACAAGCTGAACCTCTTGAAGGTCGAGGGCGAAAAATTGGCCGCGGAGGCCGAAAGACAGCGTCTGCGGGCCGACAAGCTGGAAGCCGTCGCGCACTCCCGGGAAGCCTTGATTTTGGAATACCAAAATCGAGCTGAAGTCATGACGGCTCGGGCCGACGATCTGGCAGCGGAGCAGAATCGGAGTCAGTCCGATTTGGAGCGGCTGAAGCAGGACGGAGAGGCCCTGAGTCAAGCTCTGGAAGGCCGAAATCAGGAGATAAGCCGCCTCCGTCAGCGTCTTTCGGCGGCTTCCCTGACCGAATCGGCCGACGCTCGGCTCCGCGAGAACCTCTCCTCTGTGGAAGCCGAACGCGACAGTTTGGAAGAACAGCTGGCTCAGGCGAAGGATCGTCTCAACAGTTTGGGGCAGTTCAAGATCCGGGTCCTCAAATCCGTGGACAAGGCGAAGGCGGTCTTGGCCAAAGCTGCGGACGACAAGGCCGGACTGGAAAAGATCCGACGGGAATTGGAGGAGGAGCTTTCGGATCTCCGGCGTCGCCAAGCCAAGTTGACCGACTATTACGCCAGAGATCGGCAAGCCCTGCAAAGCCTGGAGAGCCGGTACGAGGTCTTGGCTTCGAAATACGAGGCCAGTCGGCGGGAGACGGCCAATTATCTGGACGAGAGAGCGCGGCTCACGACGGCGATCGGCGAAAAAGAGCTGGAATTGGCGGAGCTGAGCAAAAAAAGCGAATCTCTGTCGACTTCTTTGGCCGATCGTCAGAAGCGGATAAGCGATTTGAACCAGTCGGTGGCCGCTCTGAATCTGGAGCTGAGCGCCGGCCAGGAGCGTTTGAGCCAAGTCAGCCAGGCCCGTGAGAGAATGGCCGAAGTCATAAGCGCTCTGCGTCTTCGTTCCGAGCGCCTTCTCCTGGCGCACAACGCCCTTCGGAAGTCCTGGAGTCGCCGGGGCGTTTTGCTGGCCGCCGGCGAAGCGGAAAACGAGGCCCTGCGCCTTAAGCTCGACAAGCAAAAACGCAATTTGATTTCCCTGGTCACCAGGAAACAGAAGCTTTTGGCCGAACTGGCGGCTCATCGGCAGAGGATCGAGGGCTTTGAACAGGAGCGCCAGCATCTGTTGGCGCAGGTGGAGGAAGCCAAAAGACAGGGCGACGAGCGCCTGAGCGAAGAGCTCAAGAAGCTCCAAGACGAGATAGACAACGATCTGAAGCCTTTGGTTCAAGTCCTGTCCATGGCTTTATGGCGTGGCCAGGCCCATCTGAAGACGGTTCACGATTCGGTGAACAAGAAGCTCGACGAGCAGCGTCGGATTTTTCAGGCCCGCGAAGCCGACGTTCGGGTGGCTTCGGCGGCCAGAGAAATCGATTACATGGAGCTCCTGTCCGTCCGGGACGAACAGCTGAAGGCCGCCAAAGCCGAAAAAGACTCCGCCGCCGAAGAAATCGAGGCCATGCGTCAGGGGTCGGCCGAGAAGGACGAAGATCTGGTCAAGCGCTCCTGGGTCTGCCAGCAGTTGTCCATGGCTCTGTCCTCCACGACTTTGCGGACGGAGAAGCTGAAAAGGAGCTTGGTCGACTTTCGTCAGCGTCTGGTCAAACAGAAGACCGAGTCGGAAAGCATCAAGACCGAACTGGAAGAGCTGGTGCGGAATCAGGCCAAGGCTCTCTGCGATCACCGAGCCTGGCTCGACGAGCTGGTGCCTCTGGTCGGCTTCTTTCTGCAGAGCGGCCGCGAGCTGTGGGCCGGCTCCGGCAAGGAAGACGCCCGCGACGCCGTCCTCCAATTCATGAATCGGGAAAACGCCGAGCTGGCGGAAGAGTTGAAGGAACTGAAAAGCGAGCGTCAGGAGCTTTCGGCGGAACGCTTGAACTACTTGGGCTTGAACGACTCCCTGAGATCGAGGCTAATGGAGCTGCAGCCCCTGGTGGAATTTCTGGTGGCCAATTTCGTGCAGACCACGGCCGCCTTGGCTCAAGTCAGTCTGGAGCGTCAGGAGCTTCTGGCCAGGCTCAATTTGCTGGCCCGCTCCGGGCCAGGCGCGGCTCCTCCTTCCCAGGACGGGGCGCGGGCGCTTCAGTCTCTGGACGCCCTGTCCAGTCCCGAGGTCGAGATCATCAGTTCCGGCCAGGACAGCCAAGCCCCGATGTCGGCGGAGATCCTCCGGATCCGAAAGGAAGTCGAGCGTCTGAACGCCGAAAACGCTCGTTTGAGTTATTCTTTGGCTCAGGTGGAAGCTTCCCGCGAAAAGGCCCGAGGCGAAATTGTCAGATTGGAAGCCGAAAAAACGGCCTTGGCTTCTTCCATGCAGTCGAGCGCTCAAGAATTGAGCGACGTCAAAAATCAGGCCGAAAGTCTGGGTCAGGAAAAGAAGGAGCTGCAGGAGCTTCTGCAAAATCAGGAGATGAGCATTTCCTTGGCCCGGACGGAAGCCGGTCGGCTGACTCTGGAGAGGGATCATCTCAAAGCGGAGGTTTCCGCCAAAAATCTGGAATTGAGCGGTCTTCAGGCTCGGCTGAGCGAGCTGCAAAATGCGGAAAGCTCTCAAGACTGGCGTTTGGAGGCGGCTTGGGCGGCCATCAACTACATCAATTCCAAAGCCGGAGACGCCATGGGCAATCTCCAGGTGCGTTTGGACAAGCAGGCTTGGGATCTGGAAAACGCCTTCCAGCAGATGAAAAGCCGCGACGAAGAAATTAAGATCCTTTGCGAAAGACAAGACAAGCTGTCGCTTCTGTGGTGGACCATTTTTTCTTTGGCCAGCGAAGGTCAATATTTGTCGGCCTCGGAAGCCGACGCCGAGTCCAGGCTGGAAGCCGACGCCTTGGCCGAAGCCGATTTGGGCGAAGAGGAGACCATCAAGCTCATTGGCGTTCAGCCCGGTTTCGTCCCTTCTCTGGGGCGGCTCCGCGAAGGAACGGCGGGTCATGTCTTGACCGGCGGCTCTCGAAGCGCCGCCTCGCCGGGGCTTTCTGCGGAACCGTCGTCGTCTCGTCCGGTTGGTCCAAGCTCCTCTTCCTCCAGGCCGGCCCAGCTGATTGAGGCGGAGACAGGTCTGGAAGGCCTGTTTGCCGGACAGGACGAGAGGCGCCGTTTGGATAATCTTGACGTTTCGCTGCATTTGGAGGCGGAGGCGAATCTGGAGGGCTTCGAAGCCTTAGGGCCGATGTCCGAATCGGCCGACCTTTACGCCGAAGAATTGGGACTCTCCAGCCTTTCTACGGACGGGCTGCAGGAACTTCCGCCGGACAGTCTTCTCCCCGACGAATCTCCCGCTGACGGGGCCGCCAGGACTATCTGGACGAACCAAACTAATCAGTCCAACCAGACTGGCCAGACGAACCAAACGAACCAACCCAATCAGTCTAACCAGACCAGCCATTCTAACCAGACGACTCAGTCTAACCAGGCAGGCCAGGCTAATCAGACGAACCAAATTAACCAAACTAGCCAGACTAGCCAGTCTAACCAGTCTAACCAGTCTAACCAGTCTAGCCAGTCTAGCCAGACGAACCAAACTAGCCAGACTGGCCAAACTAACTGGACGAACCATTCTAACCAGCCTAGCCAGACCGGCTGGACCAAGGTTCCGGCCGCGTTCGGCCCCCCGGCCGCGAGAGCCGACGAGGCCGCTCCGGCTCGTCGGGTCATCGCTCAGAGCTCTTCGGACTTAGGCGATTGGACGGAGTTTCAAGCCCAGGCCGAAAGCTTGGAGCCCATTGACGTCTTTGCCGGGCTCGAGAACGATTTGGCCGCTGCCGAGGACGGCCCCCGTCTCGGCGTCTCCGGGGACGCCGGGGAGGTCGATCCCGCCTCAGGTTCTCCCGTCGGCGCGGCGGCTGGAGCGGCGGCGGGGCCTGCGGAAGCTCCGGTCGAAGAGCGGAAAAACGAAGAGGGTTCCTTAGGCGGCTCGGTTTTGAAGGAACTTAGGAAAGTGGCCCGGCGGAGCTTGTTTTCTTTGTTTTTGGCCGGCCTCGTCGTCATGCCGACCAGAATGAGCCAAGCTTCCTCTTCGCCGCTGTTGTTGGGCGGGCCTGAAAGCCCCATCGTCTACGACGGGCCTGACCCTTGGCTGGCGCCCATGGTTCAAAAGCCCGTCAACAGATTGTCTTCCAACTATCTGCTCCGGACGATGGATTTGGGGATTTTGAGCGGCTTGGACCGTTCCCCCCTCGCCGCCGAGAAGGCCGCCCGAGAGCGCGTCGCCGCTTTGGCCGCCAGGTTGGGCATGCCGGAAGAGAGCATGCTGAATCTGGTCAGAAGAACCTATCCGAAAGAGGCCGTCGTCAATTTGACGGATCTGGAGAGCGACAGAGCTCCGGTGACGCTGCTGAGACCTCATCTGCCTAAACTGTCCATGGCGATCAAGCGTTCCAATCGCCTGCTCGAGCTCTCCTCCATGGTGTTGCCGGTCGTCGAAAAATTGGAAGGCTCCGAGTGGCAGTTCTGGGAAAGACTCTTCGACAGATTCAATTTAAAGCTGCAAAACGAGGGCGAGGCGGCGGAAGCCGTCAGTTGGCGCCTGCATTTGCGCGACGCTCATCGCCTCTCCTTCGAAGTCGTTTTCGGCGGAGAGAAGGCCCCTATTGGAGCTCTGGAGAAATTGAACGCCGATCAGGCGGTCGACTTCATCACCGACTACGTCGCGAACTGCTTTGGGCGGGCTCTCCCGGAAACCGGCCACAAAAAGACCGGCTTTTGGCGGAACGTCCGAAAAGCCAAGACTGTCGCCAGCAAAGCCAAGGGCAAGCGGCTTCGGACCATTCCTAAAGGCAGCGAGCCTTATCGTCTGGCCTCCGATCTCGTCCACGTCGCCAGAATTTTCGAGCTGCCGAGAACTTTGGCGCTCATAACGCTGCAAAACGATTTTCACGTCAGCGGCTTCTGGCCGGGCACGCTGGAGATGTACGCCTACGGGGGGCGTCTCGCCTCCATGCTCCACCTGAACAGCTTCGCCTTTGAACAGGGCAAGAGGCTGTGCGATTTCGACGTCATGTTCGACGATCTGCGCGACAAGGGCGCGTGTCCGCATCTGACCGCGTGCTACGTCAAATTGCGCGAGCAAATCAACGAAAAGTTTCATCCAGGCAGCCGTCGACTGCTTGAAGCCGCCGGTTGACGACCGTTCGCTTCGCGAAAGACCTTTTGTTTTCGGTCGTCCATAGGGGGCCAACATTTTTCCGACGATTCTTCCGCCCCTGCTTCCAGCGGCGGCGGAGGCTTTCGTCTTTCATAGGCGCATTATGACTTCTGACGCATCCGAAAACAGGCTTCCCGCTCCCTTATCCACGCTGGCCATCGGTTCGGTGCCTTTCGACCGGACGGACGAGGCCCTTGATTTGATGGCCGAGAATCTCGATATCCCCGCGTCTCCCCAAATGGTCGCCCTCTCTCCTTGGGAGGACATGATCTTCGGGGCGCTTTCCGGGCTGCCGAGCTTGGCGATCGACGAAAAAAACCGTTCCGTCGTGGCCCTTCAAGAAGGCCGGGAAGAGGGGATGGCCGAGTTTTACGAGAAATATTATTCGGGCGATCTGGATTTTTTGGCTTTAGACGAGAGGTCCTCCATCGGCTTTTCCGCTTTTCTGGCCAGGGCGGAGAAATCGGCCTCCTTCGGGTCAAGTTTTTTGAAGACTCAGGTCGTCGGCCCCATAACTTTGGCTCAGTCCGTCAAAGCGGAAGGAGGGGCGGGCAGCGTCTTGAACGATCCCTCCCTTTTGGAGCTCTTTTCCCTGGCCATGGGCGGCAAGGCCGCCTGGCTGGCCGCCCGGCTGAGAGCTTTGGGGCGGGAGCCGATAGTGTTCATCGACGAGCCCGGCTTGACCGGCTACGGTTCGGCTTTCTCCACGCTTTCGGCCGAGATTGTCCTGAAATCCATGGAAGGGGCCATCGAGGCGGCCAGAGCGGGCGGACGGGTCCTCCTTGGCTGTCACGTCTGCGGCAACACCGATTGGGGGTTGCTGGCCAAAACCGGTCTGGACATCCTCAATTTCGACGCCTATGAATACATGGAGACCATATGTCTCTATCCCAGAGAGATGAAGGAGTTTTTGGACAAGGGCGGATTTTTGGCCTTCGGAGTAGCGCCCACCCGCGAATTCGCTCCCTCCATGTCCGCCGCCGATTTGGCCGACGTCGTTCTGCGGGGCTGGCGCTCTCTGGCGGCCAAGGGGCTTGATCCCGTCCTCTTGCGCGGGCGGACTCTTCTGACCAGCGCTTGCGGCTTGGGCAGTCTTAGCCGGGAACAGGCCAGGGGGGTCATGGGCATTTTGCCGGAAATCAAGGCGAGACTCGCCGAAGCCTCAATTTTAAGCTAGTCCGCTGTTTTTTTCGCGTTTTTGGGCGGGTTTTGAGGGTTTTTGCGTTGGCGGGAACGGCCGGCTGCAAAACGAAAGAGTCCGGCAAAGCGACGTTGCGAATAAAGGCGACGCAGCAGTAAAGGCGAAGCCGCGAAAAATGGCGGCGTAGCGAAAAAAGCGACGCCGCAAAAAAAGCGACGTTGCAAAAAAGGCAAGATCCCGAAAAATTGCGACGCCGCGAAAAAAACGACGCCGTCAAAATTCGGCATGGACATGAAGACCATGGAGAGCCAATAGCGGTTTTTACGCCGACCGTAGAGAGCCAAAAAAGCCGCTTTTGGCGCCGACCGTAGAGAACCAAAAAAAACGGTTTTGGCGGCGACAGCGGAGAGCCAAAAGCGGTCTTGGCGGCGCGAAGAAAAGCCCGGAAAAGGTTTTGACGAAAAAACAGCTTGTCGTTCGAATAACTGAAAAACCAAAAACGCCCATATTTTTAGCCCAAACAGTTGAGGCGACGCGTCCG
>JAIRTO010000061.1 GCA_031254895.1 Deltaproteobacteria bacterium | reverse complement strand
CGCTGTTTTCTTGGGCTTCCAAAATGTTCCCCGATAAAGCCGACGCGTCCAGAATTGCGCGAGGAGAAGCGGCGAGGCGTCGCGGCGAAGGATCGTCGAGCGATCTTCGACTTCCCTCGACTCCCTTGGGCGGCCGGAAGGACAGCGGCGGCCTGCCCTCGTCGGAGCGGCAAAAAGGCGGAAAGGCGACAAAACAAACGCGAGCAAGGCGAGCGAACCTTCGCGCCAGCCAGAAAGGCCAGGTCACAGGCCCCAGAATGCCCGTCTCCGGCCGGCGACGTGCCAAGACCTCGTCAAACCAAAAAGGCGGTCTTCGTCAAAGCCCGGCTCCTCACAGACGGACTCCAAGAGCCGGTCATAAGGACGCCTGACGCAGACTCCGGCGCTGGCCGCGACCTAAAAACGCTGGGCCAGCTTGACGTCCGCTTCCGCCCTCGGAAGCTATGGTCGCCAAATTTTTTTATAGGCCTAAAAACTGTCTAAAAATGGTTATAACTAGCCATAAAAACTGATTAAACTAACTTAAACCAGCTGAAAATACAAAAAAAATGGTCAAAAGATGGGCTCAAAACAGGGATTCGCTCCCGAGCCGATTTGAAAGGAGGGCTTGATGGAGGACTTTTGGAGACGCCATGAACCAAACCGGGCGCGATTCGTCAAATCTGGACAAGATTCGTCAACTCTGGACAAACGGATCCGCCGGGAAAAAAGGAGGGTCGGAAAAAAAAAGAGAAAGATAATTGGCAGGCTGGAGAGGAGAGAGAAAAATATAAGGTCTTGAAATAAAAGGGTAAAATGAGATCGAACAGGGAGCGATTGGGATCGGGGAAAAAAAATAAAGAATTTTTTTTTCCGAACCTCTTGACTTTTTAATCGAACATGGTTATAATTTGGGAGGTTGGCTGTCTCCGCTATTTGCGCAGATCCCCATTGAGATCACTTGCAGACGTGACCAACCCCTACAACCGAATACGACTTGCACGCTGGCGGCCTGGTTAGAAGAACGGGTCATCCAGTTTAAAACTGGCTGTTTTACACTGACTGTTTCAAACCGGGTGGTTGACGCATCTGCCGCAATGGCCGCTTTCTTTTGTCCCATTTCTTGGGCTTTGCTTTTTAATTGACCGTGGCTCGACTCAGCCTGCGGAAATGTATTTTTTTGCCGAGGCTTATAGTTTGTTCGAGCCAAGTCAGTGACTCTGGCCTCAGTTGAAGGACGGCTTCTAGCTAACCATATTTTTTGCGGTTAGTCAAGACCCTTGATGAAATGCTGGAAAAGGCGATCTTTCGCTTTCCGGTTCGTCATTATGGGACGGTAGAGCTGGCTCCCTTATGCTGGGAAAAAGCCCGCCTCCCCCCCTTCATTTTTATTTTTTTTTTGAAACTAAGCGGCCAGCGGCCGCGAAGGAGATTGCCTTTAGATGCCCAGTGACGTGACTGATTCAAACTCCCTCTCCGGAAAGAAGGCTGAGCTTGAAAAAACGAAGACTTCAGCTCCTCTTTCCGGATCCCGCGACCTTTCGACTGAAGCCGCGAACGAGCAAGTCGACGCTCAAGTCGAGTCTGTCGACAAGTTCCTGAACGGCGAACCAGCGATTAACGAGCCTATAATGAACGAGACTCTGACCAACGAGTCTCTAATCGACGAAACTCCGAGCGAAGAGCCTCCGAACGACGAGACTCCAAGCAACGAGCTTCTGAACGGCGAACCCTTGAACAACGTGCTTCAGAGCGATTCGAACGTTTGCTCTGGTGGCTTCAATATGGAATACGTCAAGAAGGCCAGAAACGACCGCCATCTCCTGGACGAGAGCGTCGCGCCTATCCTTGTCCACGATAAACACTTTTACGAGAAAATATTGAAGCAGTACGCAGACAACCCAAGTCCCTTGGCGGAACAGCTCGCGTCTTTCATCGACGAAAACAATCTCTCTCCCAAGGAAGTGCAGCTGCTGCTCAAACGCCTCGAAATGGGTTTCGATGATCAGATGGAGTCTCGCCTTTTCGCCCCTTACTACGAAGAAAAGCTCTCTTTCGTGGAAGAAACGCTGTTGGTCGGACTCATCCAACTCTACGAACAAGAAGTCGTCGAAGCCTTGTCCACGACCAGCGTCGGGCTGGATCAAACGCAGCGTTTCCTGAGACTGCTCAAATCCGGCGATCTTCGTCTGGAGGAATTGGTCGAAACGCCTAGCCGCAATGGACTTGACG
This sequence comes from Deltaproteobacteria bacterium, assembly GCA_031254895.1. Lineage (GTDB taxonomy): Bacteria > Desulfobacterota > Desulfarculia > Adiutricales > Adiutricaceae > JAIRNQ01. Next base: position 7,743 of record JAIRTO010000061.1, on the reverse strand, counting down.
GCGAAACGCCTTTAATCGACGAAAACGCTCATCGCGCCCAGGTCATTGGCTCTTTGCGGACCATCGCGCAACTTTACAAGAAGCAAGCCAAGCTTCGGCGGATGCTCGCCAACGAGGAATCCGAAGAAAGAGAAATCTTCCTGACCGAAAGCATCTCCAGCAACAGCGGCGCGATTGCGAAACTACTTCTTGAGCTTAGGCTCATCAAACCCCAGCTCGACCTCATGATCGAACGTCTGAGGAGGCTGCACCGGGCCTACGACCTGCAAGACAAATCCGTCGTCAGATACAAGTCCGACGCCAAAAACGGAACCGTCACCATCACTCAAAAACTTCGGATCGTGAGCGACAACAATCCGGAGCTGCATGATAAAATCTTCAACGTCATGAGGTCCAAGCATTTTAACCGCGCCTTCGTTTTTCGAAAATTGGTGGACCTCTCCCAGGTTAATGAAAAGTTCAAATATGATTGCCGGGAGAGAACGCAAGAATTGCGCTCCATCCTCGCTAGGCTGGACAAGGCGGATAAACGGGCCAAAATGGCCAAGAAGCGTCTTATCCAGGGCTACATGTTTCTGGCGCACTCTATCGCCAAAAAGAACGCCGTCCGCAGCGGTCTGAGCGTTTTTCACCTCTTCGGGGCTGGCCAAGACGGTCTTTTTGAGGCGGCGAACAGTTTCAGCAAACAACGCGGCCGTCGGTTCTCGACTCACGCGGCCAGAAAGATCCGTCAGGCCATAACCAGGGCCATCGCCGCTAAGGCCGGTCCCAAACCCCAGTCAATCTGAACGGCGTCGAGCTTCGGCTCGACCGGCCTTAGGGCGACTGACTGCGACGGGCGAAGGGAGTCCAGCTTTTTTAGGCGAAAACCCCCCTCCCCTGTTCATGTTTCGTATACCATAATCGCAACGAAGCGGCGACAAGCCGCCAGGGAGGTTGCTGCACAATGAACGCGAACTCCTACGGTTCAGACTTCACCTTCACTAAAGAAAACGAGGCTCTTGATTACGCTGATCTCAACGAAACCATGACCTCGGCCGATCTTTACGGAGCAAACAACGCCTTAGCCGACGCGGTGAACAATCTGGTCAACTCGGACGCTCACTCCGTCGACACCTTCGACTACGATCATTCCAAGAAGTTCGACGACGTCAAAAGCGACGCCGCCCCCGATCCCAAAAACGACTTCGAAGGCGACATCCGTTCGGCGGATCTGGTCAAAATGTACCTCAAGGAGATGGGACAGGTGAATCTCTTGTCTCGCGAAGAAGAGGTGCAGATCGCCAGAGAAATCGAATTCGGCGAAAAGGAAGTCATCAACTCCATCATCAAAACCAGCGTCGGGCTGGATCACATAATATACATCCGCAAAAAGCTCGAGTCGGACGAGCTTCGCCTGAAGGAAATCGTCAAAGACGCCGACGACGAAGACGAGAACGTCTCCTGCGACACCAACAAGCGGCGGGATCAGGTTCTGAGTTGTCTGGCGGACATCGAACGCCAGTTCAAGAACCAGGCCAACTACATCAAGAAGATCGAGTCCGAAAAAGGCGCGGTCTCCAAGGAGCGTCAAAAGACCCAGGCCGAGCAGCTGGCCCGCTACCGGACCAAAATCGAGGAGCTCTTTCAGAAGCTCAAACTGGTCAAACGCCAGTACGACCTCATGGTCGGTCGTCTGCGGGAGTGGGAGCAGAAATACAGCCAGAACAGAAACGCCCTGGCGAAACTGCAGACCGCCTTCAAGGCCAAGACTCCGGAGGCCATCGAGGAGTTCAGGGTTCAGGTTCAAAACGATCCCAAACGCATGGCCAGACGCTGCCGCACGTTGGGCCTCAACGCCGAGCAGGTCGAGTCTCTCGGCCAGGAGGCCGCCGGTCGCGTTCAGGAGCTCCGGGATCTGGAGAACGAGTGCAAGATGAGCCCTGAGGAGCTGCACGCCACCATCGTGACCATCGAAAACGGCGAACGACTGGCCAGCGAAGCCAAAAAGCACCTCATCGAGGCCAACTTGCGTCTGGTCGTCTCCATCGCCAAAAAGCACATCAACCGCGGTCTGCAGTTTCTGGATCTCATCCAGGAAGGCAACATCGGTCTGATGCGGGCCGTGGACAAGTTCGAGTACAAGCGAGGCTACAAGTTCTCGACCTACGCCACCTGGTGGATCCGTCAGGCCATCACCAGAGCCATAGCCGATCAGGCCAGGACCATCCGCATTCCGGTGCACATGATCGAAACCATCAACAAGCTCCAACGCACGGCCAGAGCGCTCCTTCAGGAGATGGGTCACGAGCCCACCCCGGAAGACATCGCCGTCAAGATGGAGATGCCTTTGGACAAAGTCCGCCGGGTTCTGAAGATCTCCAAGGAGCCCATCAGTCTGGAAACCCCCATCGGCGACGACGAAGACAGCAGCCTGGTCGACTTCATCGCCGACATGGAAAGCGTCAGTCCGGCTACGGCCGTGATTTCCCGCAACCTCTCCGAGCAGGTTCAGAAGGCCTTGGGCACTCTCACTCCCAGAGAGGCCGAGGTCATCAGGCTCCGCTTCGGCATCGGCAAAAGCACCGACGGCACCCTGGAAGACGTGGGCAAGATCTTCAACGTCACCCGGGAGAGGATCCGTCAGATCGAGGCCAAGGCCATCAGCAAACTCCGTCACCCCAGTCGGTGTAAAGAGCTGAAGGCCTATCTCACCGACACCTGAATTTGAGACGGCCTTTTTCGCGATTCCATCGCGATTCCATCGCGATTCCATCGCGACTCCGTCGCGATTCCCTCTCGACGACTTCATATTGTTCGAAAAACAGTCAGGCCTGGCCCTACTTAAGGGCCTGGCCTGACTGTCGCCTCCAAATCGACTCCCCACAAACCAATAACAACAAACCCCAAAAAAAAAACCAAAATAGCCTCGCGGCTTTTTTGGTTTTTGTGGCTGTTTTTCCGCTCTGGGCGTTCGCCCAGAGCGGCTTTGGCTTTTTTCGAAATTTTTCGCCCTTAAGAGCGACGCCTCGCCAAGCCTGGCCAGGCGGCGGGCCAAATAGGCGGACGAGCCTATCGGCATTTCTTCGCCGCGCCCTTGGAACGCTTTCGCGTCGGGGGCGCTTCGAACAATTTGATCCGATGAGGATTCAAAAGGGAGATGACCACTCGCGGATCGGTTCGAGAGAACGCTTCAATGAACCTGGCCAGATGGAAATAGGCGATGTTGACCGAATTGGAGGTCAGGTAGTCCTTGAAAATGTTCTTGGCGGCAGGAGTCCTGACTTGAGGCATGAGGGCAAGTATTTTCAGAACATGTTCCCGGTCGGGAACAAAAGGCTTAAAGCCGGGAAAAGCCAATTTCACGCCCTTTATGACTTCTCTGGTCACCGCTCCGGCCAATTGAGGGACTTCCTTCAAGCCTTGCTCCTTGAGGCCGATAAAGAGATCGCGCCAGCCGTTATAGTCGTCCTTGTTGACCCTATGCAGACCCAACAAAGTCACTTTGGCGGTGACGGACATTCCGGCGGCCACCAGAAGACGGCTGTCCTTGTCCAAGCCCCGGCGATTGAAGTCGACCCGATCCAGCCAAATGAGCGGATTTCTGACCTGGCTTAAATCCCTGGAGAGGAAACGCATGTAATTGGCCTCGAAAAACCGCTTTATCCAGAAACTGTCTCCTTTGGTGCGAGACCTGACGCGCTGGATCAGAAGTCGCCTGGCTTCATGGAAATCTCCGGTGGCCATGCCCTCCAGATACCGCCAGACAAGGGGCGCGTTGTAGCCCATCTTCGTCTTCATCCAGTTGGGATAGATGAAGGATTCGAATTTGACCCGGGGCGGCTCTTCCGGGGTTTTGTCGACCATCAGAGGAACCTTGGCTTCGATGTCGCCCAAGGACGTCCGGATCGTTTTTATTTTGGTTTTTCCATGATACTGAATTCTCGGCAGACCAAAATCGTCCGTCAAATGCATGGACCCTATGACGAAGGATTCCGCTTCGGCCTGAGCCGCAAGATTTAGCATCTCCTCAAGGAAGTCCCTTTGAAGAGCTTTAAGAACTGATTGTCCGAGAAACGTCGGTTGGGTATCTACGCTTTTAGGCACGTCATAGACCTTTCAAAAAAAGAAAAAAAACCGGGATTCCCTCGCTCCAGAGGCGAAGATCCCAAAAAACGCGAGACCAAAAACAACCCGGTCGGAGAGACTTGGCCGGCTCCGACCGGGACGAGGCTCAATTCAACTTCCTTAAAAAAGCCGTCTTATCCAAGTCCTTTTGGCTATATAAAGAAATTATATAGCCAATATACTTAAAAAAGACTAGTTTATCGTATAAGTTAAGCGATTGCACTGGAAAATCGCCTGTCGCATACGAGACGAAATTTGAAAAAATATTGATGATCGCCTTTTTCTGATCTATCTCAGAGGCGTATAAGCTGCTGTCTTCCAGACTTTGACCTCCCAAGGCCAATTTTAGCGAAGACAATTCGTAACTTTTCTGATCCGCTCTCAGCCTGATCCTGACGGTCAGCACGGGCAGCCTTTGCGGCTCGCTTTCGGGCGAGGGCGCCTCGAAAAGATATTGACCGGCCATGACCCTTTTTTTTATCCGCTCGAAAAAATCGTTCAGATGCGGGAATTTGGCCATAAAAAAGCAAAAATCGTCGAGACATTCGATCTCGGGTTGAGCGAAGACCCTCAAAAATTCAGCGTCGAAGAAATTGCTCGGAGCGTTTTGACCGTCAAGCTCTTGCCGTTCCTCTTCCCCAATTTCTTCGTCGGCGAAATGGGGCGAATATTGAGGATCCTCCGCTTGTTCGGTCCAATCGGCCTCAGACCGAAGGGGCGTCCTGTTCAGTTCCACGACGATCTGATTGTAGGCTGGAGGTTTGGGCTTTTCGACGCCGTTTCTCAGGGCGAGGACTTCCCCTTCCGGTTTTCGCCGAAACAAATTGGTTATTTTGTCTTTCCAAGTCATTTATATACCCATATTACCTATAGTTCGCCCTGCTTAGGTCAAGCTCCCGAGCGAAGGCGGCAAGAACATTGGCAATAAATCGCTATAAATTAGGCGCATTTATAAATAAAGTCCAGCATCGGGCGCCCGAAGGGGCGCCGGAAAGAGGCCGGTCTGACGACGGCCTTGGCAATGCGCTGGAAAAAATGAGGCTCGACACGTTTCGTCGAGAGTTGATAAGGCCTGATCGGAAACTCAAAAACCCTAGACGAGTTCAACCAAAGCCTTGAGAAGGGGCGAAAGACGGAGAACCAAGCAGGGCAACGAGAGACGCGCCAAGCGTCAACGATCTAAATATAAGTCTATTTGTTCGAATAATCAAGTTTTTTTCGCCCTAAAATAAAAGAAATGAGTGAAGCGATCAGTTTGCCGGATTTGAAATGACATTTATTGTAATTTATGTTTTTTTATTTCATTTTAACAACTTTTTTCACTTAAATATTGATGAAGGATTTCCTCCGGTCGAAGGCCAAACAAGTCTCGCTTTCGATTATTTCTGAAACTTTTTTCCAGCTTTATTTATGAAAATTGTTATGTTAGGAGTCTAACGCCCCGTTTGGGACTTGACGGGCTCCTCGCCTCTCGCGAGCAAAGGCGAGGTTATTTTTTTTTTATTCGTTTTTTTTTTCTTTATTCTTCGATCTGGCGGATCCTAGCACAGCGCTTTGTATACTGGAAACCAGTCATATTTGCCGATTCGGGCCTTGGCGATGCCCGCATAATATGCCGATTAAAAGGTTTATTCGGCATTATTCATCGGTCGCCGGTATATATGGACTCAGTGTTAGAAAAACGCGTACAAGCGATGTTGAAACGAGTGGAGATTGACGGGCTGTAAGACAGAACGAAAACCAAACATAGCCAACGGGCATAATGCGGATGATGCGGCATTTTTCCAGCTTCACAATGATTTTTGTGAGCTGTTGGATGGATTGCTTCTGATGCGCTATCCCAAATCAAGCCTTGATCGTCCAGTAATGCCCCACATAATGCGGCAGGAGATCAATCTGAGAGAATTGTTCTATTTAGGGTTTCAAAACGCCCGCCGCAATGACCACCGTGACCCTTCCAACAAAACCGTTGGTTTTTTCCTGCGGGATCAAAAGTTTGTACGCGTTTGCTGTCGCCCTTGGCAATATGTAGCATGGTTGAGCCAATATCAGCAGGTTATGTCGCCAGACTTGAGCATTTTTACTGATATGCCCTTTGATGAGCAGATGATGAACACTTGCCGGAATCGTCTTGTGGGGGCATATTGGCAATTCTGCGGTCTCATGGTCATACCAACCATATCTTGGAGCGACGAGCGCAGTTTTGAGTTTGCGTTTGACGGTGTGGAACATGGCTCTGTTGTAGCTATATCAACCATTGGCGCCAAGATGGCGAAGCGCGCGTTTATGATGGGATTCAGGGAAATGCGTGAACGGATTCAACCACGGGAGGTGATATGTTACGGCAATCCGTTCTGGGAAATGCACTGTTACGCAAGAATAACGACGGTGGAGCATGAGGGTGCAAAAGCTCGGCGGTTGTCTCGATGCAGACCTGTTCCTGGGCAAATGTCTCTGTTTGCGGATGCTATGTAAAAGCAATGGAAATTGTCATTTGGAGGTGGTATTCTATGGGCGGACGTGGCGCCGCAAGCGGCGTATCTGAAGCAGGAAGGAAGTATGGCAACGAGCATAAGACGCTGCTTCAGGTTGACAACATTAAATTCGTTGAGTTCAACCGCGGCTCAGCGACTGCGCCGATGGAAACTATGTCGGCGGCGGAAGATAGGGTTTATGCTGTCGTGAACAGAAACGGCGCAGTAAAATCAATAACCTATTACAACAAGGAAGGCAAAAGAACCCGGCAAATTGATCTTGAACATGAACACGATGGCACACAGCCTCATGTCCACATCGGTTATCTGCACTCGGAGGGTCAGGAAGATAACGAATATGATTTATCCGCAACGGACAAAAAATATGTAGAAAAAGTGAGGAAAGTATGGGCGAGTCGGAAATAAAAGCGGGAAATAATTACTGCTGGGTGGAGAACGAACCGCAGGTCATCGAAGAAATCATTAGAACCGGCGATGCTTTCTTCTTCCAGTTTCGTGGGAATGACTATTTCATCGAGCGCGATGGCAATGGGTATCTAATCCAAGACCCAAAAATTGGCGCAGATGGACAGCCGACTACCGGATATGCGAATTACCCCGGTCACATGGAGGCCAAGTCCCCCGAGCAGTTAATGGCATTGCCTTTCTTGGATGGAAAGGCGATTTTCGAGCGGTTCTCTGAATTGAGGTTCTTCGACTGATTCGAGATTCAAGCATTACGAACTCCGACAGGAGCTACCCTGTCGGAGTTTTTGATTATGTATATGTCAAAAAACTACCTTGACAAAAGCGGTCTTTAGAACCGTCTCCCGCGCCGTCTTAGGGCCGACAAATCGAAAACTCCTTCCAAATCCATAGCTGCCGCCCGTTGAGCGTCCGGGGCCAAGCGCGCGCGCCTCATCGTCATGGCGATGTTGCTGCGCCCCATGACTTGCTGACCGTGAAAATGACTTTGCTGACCGTGAAAACGGGTTGGCCGGACTGCGCCAGCCAGGAGGCAAAGGCATGGCGGTAGGAGCGAGTAACCAGCTTCAACCGCCGGTCGCTGAGGCCGTCGTTCAGGCCTCAGTTGATTGACGGCGTCGGCGAAGGCGCTCCGCAGCCTGCCATAGGAGAGAGTTTTGCCCGGCTTTTCCGCCAA
>JAIRTO010000303.1 GCA_031254895.1 Deltaproteobacteria bacterium | reverse complement strand
GGCCATGCCTTTGAACTTGAACCCGAACTTGCCAGAAAACTGGCCAGGGAACTGGCCAGGGAACTGGCCAGGGAACTTGAAAGAGAACTTGCCATGGAACTGGCCAGGGAACTTGAAAGAAAACTTGCCAAGGAACTTGAACCCGAACTTGCCAAGGAACTTGAAAGAGAAAAAAAAGTCCTTGTCCGCCGAGAGAATATCCTGGCGACGCGTTCTTCCTCTCCCGCCAAAACGCCGTCTTTTCGAAAACTTCTCAAAAGCGGCCGACTTTAAGGCCTTTATCAGTCTTCGTCAACGTCTATCCCCCACTAACGCCGTCCAATGACGCCTTCTCGCCTCATTTTTCCCCGCCAGCCAGTCGGCCAACCTGGCGAACGAACCACTTTCGTCGCGCCGCCTTGTCAATTTTTAAAAACAAGCGCAGAAAAAAAAAGATCAAAAAAAGCCGCCTAAGAAATCCTTTTAGGCTGCGCCGAATTTGTGTGCGCCATACGGGAACTTTTAGGAAATGGATCGGATAATCGCCGAAATAACAGCTAAAAGAAGTGTAAATCTTATTAATTGACTATATATAAAGCGCTTTTTGTCTTGTCATATTTTCAAATCTTTGTTATCCTCTCGTTTACGTCCGATTCGTCGGTTCACCATCAAATAAGCCGCTCATGGCCATTATGCCCATGGCTTCAAAAATAAGCTTCATGGCTGCGGACAAAGGTCATTTTTTCGGATAGAAGACCCGGATTGACCGTCCTTTAACCGTTGCGGGCTATTTGGCCAAAAATTTCGGATCGGCGGCCGCGCGTTTGATGACGAGAGGTTCCGCTTCGGCGGCATCCGAACCGCGAATCGAAGTCTTCGAAGCTTATCCAACATTTAGAAGCTTTCGAAGTCTCACAACGCCTTACAAAGCCTTGCCAGTCCTCACAAAACCATCCAAAGCTTTGCAAGGCCTCCCCGCGACGCTCGAGCGCTGACGAGCGTCGCCGCTTTTTACGGGTTTCGACCCGCTTACAGGTTTCGACCCGTTTACGGGTTTCAACCCGTTTTAACCGCTGGCGCGGAAGAGCCAGCCATCGAAAAGAGGTCCAGAATGTTTAGTCAGTGGAAGTGGTTATCCTTCGGGATCGGCGTCTTGGCGGGAGCCATCGGGGCCACCATCATCTCCAGTCGTCCATCCTACATCAAAGACGGCGCCACCACGGTGTTGAGCCACGGAATCACAGCCAAGCGGAAACTTCAGTCCATGGCTGGGGCGGCCAAGGAAAATATTGAAGATCTGGTGGCGGAAGCCGGCCAGAAGGCTCAGGACAGCGCCGACGCTAAAGTCCAGTCCTGACGAAAAGGCAGCCGGTTATGGATGGAACCATACTTTCCGATCTGCGGGGTCGCTTGCGCATAAAGCTGGCCCCGCCCGGCTTCACCTCCAGGACCTTCGACAGACTGTCGGCCGCCGTGACCAAATGCGGCGGAATTAGGTACCTGGCTCATAATCCCCTAACTGCCAGTTTGCTGATCATTTACGACCATTCAGAAATGGCCCGATGCCGAATCCTGGCGGCTCTGGCCGACTTCGAACCGGGCCGCAAGAGAGCGTTGTCCAGTCGAGAGCTCAAAGTGATGGCCGTCGGCGAAGCCACTCCCCTGCCCTTCAACCCGATAAGCACTTACATCCTGAAACGACTTTTCCTGCCCTGCGCCATCAGACACTTCATCTCCGCCATCACGGCCATTCCGTACTTTCTGGAAGGACTGAAGGCTCTCTTATGGCATGGCAAGCTGACTGTGGAAGTTTTGGACGCCTCGGCCCTGGCCGTCCTCTTCGGCAGAAAAGACCTCAGTTCAGCCGGAACGCTCATGTTCTTCTTCTCCCTGTCCGGATATCTGGAAGCCTGGACCAGGCGCCGCAGCATTTCCGGCCTGTTTCGCAGTCTGGCCGGCAATCAGGAAATGGTCTGGATCCGGACCGACGACGGTCAGGAAATTAGAATCAACGAAGCGGACTTGGCGGTCGGCTCCAAGGTCATCGTTCGGGCCGGCGGGCTCATTCCTGTCGACGGCCGGGTGATTGAAGGCGAAGCCACGGTCAACCAGGCGACCATGACCGGAGAGCCTCTGGGAGTCAGAAAAACCGTCGGCGGAGCCGTCTTCGCCGGCACGGCGGTGGAGGAAGGTCAAATCGTCATCCGGGCCGATCAGGTCGGCGGAGAGACGAGAATACGTTCCATCATCGAATACATCAAGGAATCCGAAGCCTCCAAAACCGGTCTTCAGGGTCGGGCCGAACGCAAAGCCGACGCCATCGTGCCCTACAACTTCCTCCTGGCCGGACTAATCTATCTCTTCACCCGCAGCGCCATGAAGGCGGGCAACGTTCTTCTGGTGGACTACTCCTGCGCCATCAGACTGTCTTCGCCTCTGGTGGTTCTCTCCGCCATGCGGGAAGGCAACGAGAACGGCATTCTGGTGAAAGGCGGACGGTATTTCGAAGAGCTTCTCAGAGCCAAGACCGTCGTCTTCGACAAGACCGGCACCCTGACCGAGGCCAAGCCCTCCGTCGGGGAGATCGTCAGCTTCAAGCCTTTCACCCGCAACGACGCTCTCCGGCTGGCCGCCTGTCTGGAAGAGCACTTCCCCCACCCCGTCGGCCGGGCGGTCGTCCGTCAGGCCAAGGCGGAAGGACTGGGACACGAGGAAGAACACACCTCCGTCAATTACGTCGTCGCGCACGGCATTTCCTCCACCTGGCGGGACAGCAAGGTTCTTTTGGGCAGCCGCCATTTCGTCATCGACGACGAAAAGGTTCCCATCACCCGCAAACAGGAAGCCGAAGCGGCCAGGCTTTCCGCCGACGGCTCCAGCATCATCTACATGGCCGTCAACAACAGCCTGGCGGCTCTCATATCCATCAAAGACAGCCTCAGACGAGGGGTCAAGCAGACCATAGCCAAGCTGAAAGAGCAGGGCGTCGAACGCATCATCATGCTCACCGGCGACCTGAAGAACGCGGCGGCGGCCATGGCCAAAGAAGCCGGATTCACCGAATATTTGGCCGAACTTCTGCCGGATCAGAAAGCCAAAGTCTTGAAGGGCTTGACAAAATACGGGGACGGCGTTCTGATGGTCGGCGACGGCCTCAACGACTCGGCGGCCTTGTCCTTGGCCGACGTGGGAGTGGCCCTCTCCGACGGTTCCGAACTGGCCAAAGACGTCGCCAACGTGCAGCTCCTGAGAGGCCGCCTCGAAGGACTGACCCTGGCCAGGGCCTTGTCCAAAAGCGCCATCGACCGGATCCACTCCAACTACCAAGTCATAATCGGCTTCAACAGCCTCTTTCTGACTTTGGGCCTCTTCGGGGTCATAGGTCCGGGAGTCACCGCTCTATTGCACAACATGACCACTTTTCTGGTCGCCTTAAGGGCCACCAGGCCGCTTCTTTCCTTTGAGGAAAAGATGTCCCTTCTGCCGCCCCTTGAACCGGAAGCCGCTCCTCTGGACGCGCCCGTTCCGGTCAAGGCCGCCCTGCCGCAGGCCTAAAAAACCCCCGCCCTGCGCCCTTGGCTAAAAAACGCTCCCCGGCTCGGCCCTTCGTCCGCGCCGGGGACTTGCAACGCTGGTGACGAAAATGATCGTAAGTTTTGTCAACGGCCGGATACGCGCCAGACTGACCGGCCTCAAAGGCAGGCAAGCCCCGACCATACCGACCGAGTCGTTGAAAGGGGTGAACAACCTGACCATAAACCCTCGCACCGGGAGCGTGCTTCTGGAATACGACCCTGACTCCGTCTCGGTGGAGACCATCGCCGCCTATCTAGAACCCTTCGACCCTGAAGGAGCGGTCGCGCTTCGCAATCCCCATCTTCTGAAGCCAAAATCGATCTTCGGAGCTCCTGTGGAAATCCCTGAGGATCTTCTCGATGAAAGCTTCAGAGAACAGATGGCCAAACCAGTCCGTAAGCGCGGCTCCGCTTCGGCCACGGCGGAGATGATCAATTTGGGGACGGCTTTTTTGAGCTGCGTCATTTCGGCTTTCTGGGGCTCCAAAAAGACGCACGCCTATTTAGGACTGGGATTGGGACTTCTTCTGGGTCAACACGTCTGGAAACATCGCCGTCGCATGAGACCCTTAGGTCAGATGAGCATCTGGGAGATGTTGGGCCTGGACTTCTCGGCTTTCCTGAGGCCCCCTGCGCCTCCGGCGCATGAGGAAGAACTCTTCGACGAAACGGAAGAGGAACTCTCGGAAACGCTCCCGAGTCCTCAAGCCCTTCCTGAGCCCTAAGGCGGAAACCCCTGCGGCCTAACCAGCCGCGTCCAGCGGCTTTAGCCGGTCGAATCGGAAAAGACGTCGTCATTGTTTGGCTTGATTACGCCGCCTTTCTCGTACAGCCGCTTATGACGACCTATGACTGCCCAAGACGACCAATGACGAGCGGAATTTTTACTCAGTCCGTGATAGGCCGCTATTTAATTGAA
>JAIRTO010000275.1 GCA_031254895.1 Deltaproteobacteria bacterium | reverse complement strand
CGCCTTCTCCAAGGCGGCCCTGACCTTGACGGGATCGCCTCCGTGTTCCTCCATGATCGACGCCGTCAAATCGTAGCCTAGCGTAGGGGCGTAGGAGGCGGCGAAGGCGAGAGAATTTTCCAGGATTTGGGCGCAGCGAGCCGCGTCGGGCTCAATGGTCTCTATGCAGTATTTTCGAAAGAGAACCACGACCTTGTCCAAAAGACCGAGGCTCTCCAAGAGAGCCTCGGCGATCAGAGGGGAAAAGGCGTTCAGTTCGAACTCGCCGCAGCCGGCGGCCAGGCTGACGGCCATGTCGTTGGCCATGACCTTTATGGCCGCCTCAACCGTCATCTCCGGAATGACCGGATTGACCTTGCCGGGCATGATGGTGCTGCCCATCTGCCGATGTCCCAGACGGATCTCGCCCAGACCGCCCCTGGGGCCGGAATTCATGAGCCGAAGATCGTTGGAGATCTTCATGAGATTTACGGCCAGGGCCTTCAAAAGCCCCGAAACCTCCACGAAGACGTCGTTGTTCTGGGTTATGTCCATGGGATATTCGGCCGAAGCCAGGCCGATGGAGGTGATTTCCCGCAATTTTTCGATGACCCCGAAACGGTAACGCCTTTCCGCGTTGTCTCCCAAGCCGACGGCCGTGCCGCCTATGTTCACCTGTCTTAGTCTCTCCTCGATTTTATAGAGCCGCCAGCGATCCCGGGCTATGGCTTGAGCGTAGGCCCCGAATTCTTCCCCGAGGGTGATGGGCACGGCGTCCATCAGTTCGGTTCGGCCCAATTTCTTCACGTCCGCCCACAGATTTTCCCGGGTCTGCAAGGCTTCCTGAAGATCGGCGCAGCCTTGGCTCAAGGAGCGCAACAGCTCTATGGCCGCTATGCGGAGAGCCGTCGGGTAGACGTCGTTGGTCGACTGACCCCTGTTGACGTCGTCCAGAGGGTGGACGACGTCGTAGCGCCCCAGCTCGTGGCCGAGAGATTTGAGAGCCAAGTTGGCCAGAACTTCGTTGACGTTCATGTTCGTCGAAGTTCCGGCCCCGCCCTGGAGGGCTTCGACGACGAACATCTCGTCGACCCGGCCGGCCAGAACCTCGTCGCAGGCGGCGGCGATGGCCAGATGAACCGGAGCCTTGGCGGCGTCCAGTTTGGCGAAGGTGAGAGTGGCCGCTTTTTTGACCTTGACTATGGCGTAAACGAGTTTTAGATTGACCTGGCCTGAGCCCAGAGCGAAGTTTAGCCTGGCCCGCTCGCTCTGCAAGCCGTAAAGAGCTCCGTCAGGCAGAGCCAGGGTCCCGAGCTTGTCCGACTCTTCTCTCATGCCTTGATCCTCCTTCAGCCCACGTCTTCAAGTTCGGCCAAAATGTGAGGGAAGACGGACAAGCTGCGCTTCAGAATGCCTTGCATGTGGGCGATGGCCGTGCCGAAGTTGGTCATGGGCACGCCTTGATCCTGAGCGCATTTGAGGCGATATCGGACTTCCCTCTCGTTGAGCATGCAGCCGCCGCAGTGGATTATCAGAGCCAGAGAGGACAGATCCTCCGGAAAGTCGCCGCCGGAGACGTAACTGAACTCCAGCTCGACCCCCGCATAATTGCGGATCCATCGGGGCAGCTTGACCGTCCCGATGTCGTCGCATTGGCGATGATGGGTGCACCCTTCGGCGATGAGGATCTTGTCCCCGTCCTTCAAGCCGTCCAAGCCTTTGGCGCCTATGGCCACGCCTTCCAAAATGCCCTTGTACCTGGCGAAAAGAATGGAAAAGGAGGTCAAGGGAACGTCTGGAGGAGCGTCGGCCGAAACCTTGGCGAAGACCTGACTGTCGGTGACGATCAGGGCCGGCTTGCGGCCCAGGCCGGCCAAGACGTCCCGGAGCTCGAACTCCTTGACCACCACGGCGGCGGCGTCGGCCTCCAGAATGTCTCTGATGGTCTGCTGCTGGGGCAGAATAAGTCGGCCTTTCGGGGCGGCTTTGTCTATGGGCACGACCAGAACGACGAAATCCGAAGGATTGATCAGATCGCCCACTATCCGAAGTTTGGCGTCGTCCGTCTTGGCCAGAGAAGCGATGGTCTCTTTGAGCTCTTTTATCTTGTCGCCGGTCGCGGCGCTGACGTGCATCCGTCCCGGCCCGGGGTCGGGCCGGTCGGCGAGGAGATCGCTTTTGTTCAAGGCGGTTATGTGAGGAATGTCCTTCGAGACGAAGAGATCCAAAAGCTCCCGATCGGCCTGGGTCATCCCGCTGGTCGAGTCGACCACCAAAACGGCGACGTCGGTTTTGTTCAAGACCTGCTTGGCCTTCCTGACCCTCTTCTCGCCTAGACTGCCGACGTCGTCCAAGCCGGGAGTGTCTATGATCATGACCGGGCCAAGGGGCAGCAATTCCATGGATTTGTAGACGGGATCGGTGGTCGTCCCCATGACTTCCGAGACCACGGCCAGATCCTGGCCGGTCACGGCGTTGACCAAGCTGGATTTTCCGGCGTTGCGGCGACCGAAAAAGCCGATATGGACTCTGTTGGCTGAAGGAGTGTCGTTGAGGCCCATCTGACGTCGTCCTTTTGCTTATCCTGACCGGAAAGCCGCTTTAATGACAGATTAGAAGAAAATTTCGCTAAAAAAACTAAAAACGTCAAAGTCGGAACGTTTCTGGGAAACTTCGTCGGCCAGAAACGACGCCGGCAAAAAAAACGGCTCCGAAAAGAAGCTTCGCCGGCAAGAAACTGCGCCAGGAAGAAGCTTCGCCTACAAGAAACTGCGCCAGGAAGAAGCTTCGCCGACAAGAAACGGCGCCAGGAAGAAGCTTCACCGACAAGAAACGGCCGGCTCCCGGCTGAGCGACGGCTCGTCTCCAGCTTCGATTTTTGACCCTAACTACACCGAGATCCGCCCGTCCGCCTCGTCCGAGGACACGCTCAGAGGGACGTTCCCGTCGTCGACGAAGACGACTTTCGGCTTATGGCTCTCAGCCTCCTGAGGGGTCATCTGAGCGAAACTCATGATTATGACTTTGTCTCCCCGACTGACCAATCTGGCGGCGGCGCCGTTCAGGCAGACCACTCCGCTGTTCGGGCGAGCTTTGAGGCAATAAGTCTCGAAGCGGTTCCCGTTGTCGACGTCGACCACAAGCGCCTTTTCATGCTCATAAAAACCCGCCGCCTCAAGCAGACGGGAATCGACCGAGATGCTGCCCATGTAGCCAAGTTCGGTTTCGGTGACCGTAGCCCGATGGATCTTGGACTTCAACAAGGTGATGTTCAATTCTTTCTCCACAAATAGACGAAATTGTCGATGAGTCTCGTTTTGCCCATCCACATGGCCGCCGCCACCAGACACTCGCCTTCGATCCGCGTGACGGGCGTCAAGCCGACCGTCTCCACCGCCTGAACGTAATCAAGCTTGGCCAAAGGCTCGCCGGCCACGATGTCGGCGATCATGTCCAGAAGCGTCTTGACGTTCCTCTCGCCTTTGTCGATGGCCTCTTTGGCGGCCGTAAGCGCCTTGTTGAGGACAGTGGCCGCCTGTCTTTCCACCGGGTTCAAATAAGAGTTTCTGGAGCTCAAAGCCAGTCCGTCCGGCTCCCTGACGATGGGACAGGGAACCAAGGTGACGTCCAGATTCAAATCGGCGGCCAGTCTTTTTAAAATGAAATACTGCTGCGCGTCCTTCAAGCCGAAGTAGGCCTTATGAGGCTCCGTTATGTGGAAAAGCTTGGTCACGACCAGGCAAACGCCCTTAAAATGCCCTGGACGACTGGCCCCGCACAATTCGAGGGACAGTTCCGGGACTTCCACTTCGGTGAAGAAAGGCGACGGATACATCTCGGCCGGCTCGGGGTTGAAAATCGAATCGACCCCCAATTTTTCGCAAAGAGACACGTCGTGATCCCAGTCCCGAGGATATGTGGCCAGATCCTCGTTGGGTCCGAACTGGGTGGGGTTCACGAATATCGTGGCCACGACCCGGTCGTTTTCCGCTTTGGCGCGCTTTATCAAACTGGCGTGACCTTCATGGAGAAACCCCATGGTCGGAACCACGCCCACCGTCAAATTCGCCTTTTTCCACGAACGAACCAGTTGTCTGACGCCGTTTATTGTTTTATGAATTTCCATTAATGCCTCTAATGTCTCTAAAGCCAAGTCTGGGGAATTTTTGGAAAAAAAGCCCCCTTGACCGTTTTTCGCGGAAAACGGGGAAAAAACGAACAAATGCCGTCCGATCAGCCGAACAGAGCCTTCAAGCGGAACTTCAAGACTTTCGACCTGCCAAACGAAGCCGGACTTGCGGCAAGGCCCGAGCCGCCAACATGAATAGCGCCGAAGCCGAATTGTCCGCGAATGAAAAATGAGTTTTGTCTATATTAATCATGTTTAAGTTTATAATTAAATAAAAGCCGCAATTTGCGACTTTTGCCTGTTTGTCCGGGTATTTATTTGTCCGCTCGCTTATTTGTTCGCTCGTTTATTTGTTCGACAGTTTGTCCGTTCGGGGCGCGAAAAGCCAAAAATCCGACAAACAAAATTCGAACGAAAATCGAAAGGATATGGCGGCGATAGGAGCGACGGAGACGACGGTCGACGAGGCCGGCAAACTCAGACGGCGCTTTTTGGCCGAAGATATATCCGCCCAAAAAAAATTGCAAAAAAAACAAACAATCAGGCGCCGGCCAGACCAAAGAAAAAAGCGACGAACGAAGGCAAGCCGAACCGACGGATTCGAGTTTTCCAACTCGGCCAACTTAAAAACTTTACTTCGAAAAACTGTCGGCATCGACAGGATAAAATAACAAAATCCTGATCCTAAAAACGCAAAATCGCTCAGAAATATTAGCATTTCAGTCGGCTGGCGTCAAGAAACACCTGACGACCAAAAAGGCCAAATCAGCCCGCCTCTGGTCAAATAGCTCCATCATCAGAAGTCAATTCAAATTTGGAGCCAAAATCGTTTTGAGCCGAAACGCTTGGTCGTGAGACAGGCTTCGCCTTAAGCCGCCAGCTTTCGACAACTCGTTTTCGACAGCACGTTTTTGAATCAAAGGAGACGCCTCCGGCCTTGTTTCAAGAAGTTCGGGAAGCGTCGTTTC
>JAIRTO010000255.1 GCA_031254895.1 Deltaproteobacteria bacterium | reverse complement strand
ACATTTTAAAAATAATGACAATAAAACGTTATTATAGTGAATATAATATTAAATCCAATTAAAATCTAAAATAAATCAAAATTAGAAATCTAAAGAAAGATATTTTACCAAAAACGTCTCGGACGAGAGTTTGGTCGATTCGACGCCGGTTCAAAAAAGGTTATCGGCAAAATTATTTGTCACCCTAACAACAGTTTATATCTTAAATAAATTTTAAGAATTGTTGTTGTTGTTGGGTGAGCGCGAATTGTTCATAACTCTTCTTTTAGTAATGAATTCGCCAAAATGCGCCTAGAAGTTTTGCACAGCTTATGCACAGGTCATGAACAGTTTGACCCCAGTTATGCACAACCAAAAAGCGGCCCTGTTCAAAACTGCAAGTTATGAACAGCTCATGAACAGGGTTATGCACAGGTTTTGAACAGCCTATGAATATATTTAAATTTATATAATATTCAATAATTATATATTTAAACAAGGTATATTTCACTAAGGTTATAAATGAATTATAATTTGCCGTTTTCAGCCTTAATAGGCCAAGAAAAAATGAAAATAGCCTTAATTCTGGCTGTCGTAAATCCAGCTTTAGGCGGCGTTCTGATTCGGGGAGAAAAGGGCACGGCCAAGTCGACGGCGGCTAGAGCCTTGGCCGATCTGTTGCCTCAGCAGGAGGCCGTCGCCGGTTGCCGGTACGGCTGCGATCCTGACGACAGGAATCGCTGGTGCTACGAATGCCTGGAACGCCTGGGATCGGAAAAGCCGGAAACCGTTTGGAGACGCAGGCCTCTGGTCGAATTGCCCATAGGGGCCACGGAAGATAGGCTGATAGGGAGTTTGAATCTGGAAAAGGCGATGATAAAAGGGGAGAGCGTTTTCGAGCCGGGATTGTTGGCGACGGCCAATAGGGGCATCTTGTATGTGGACGAAGTCAACTTGTTGGATGATTTTTTGGTCGACGTCATCTTGGACGCGGCGGCTATGGGGCGGAATTTCGTGGAAAGAGAGGGCATATCCATAACTCACCCGGCTTTTTTCACTTTGATCGGGACGATGAACCCTGAAGAAGGCGAACTCAGACCTCAGCTTTTGGATCGATTTGGCTTATGCGTGGAAGTGAAAGGTCTTTCGGATCCGAAAGAGCGGGTTCAAGTCATAAACCAACGTCTGTCCTTCGAGAGCGACCCGAAAGCCTTCGTGGACGAATGGCGGGAGGGGGACGAAAAGATAGGCCGGCAAATAGAAGAAGCCGCGAAAAGACTGAGCCAAGCTAGAGCGACGGAACAGGAGCTCGAAAAAATAGTGGACATCTGTCTTAAATTAGGCGTGGACGGTCACCGAGGCGATCTGACGATAGTGAAGACGGTTCTGGCCTTGTCGGCTTGGGAAGATAGGCCCGTCGACGAGGAGATGCTTATTCTGGCCTCGGAATTGGCTTTGCCGCATCGCATGCGGCGAAAGCCGTTTCAGGACGTCGATTTCAACGTCAAGGAAAGGTTGAAGGAAAGTCAGAGCCTGGAACGGCAAAACTGATCGGCAAAGCTGACCGGGAACGCTCGTCTTTAAAAAACGAAGGCTCGCCGCCGTCAACCTAAATTGTTCAATTCCTGCGTGGCCACGTTTTGCCAGAGGGGATCCGGGAGAGCGGCGATGATTTCCAAAACGTTTCGATACTGATCTTGCAGGCCCATTCTCTTGTAGGCTCCGGCTATGGTGTACAAAGACTCTCCGCTAGGATCGGGCGGCCGATTGGCCAGGGCCAAATCGAAATTTCTTTGCGCGTCCTGCTGTCGGCCCAATTCCTGATAAACCTGCGCCACCTGAATGTACTTGGCGAAGCGATCGGTCAAATCGCCTTGTCCGTTGGGAACGCGGCCTAAAAACTCTTCCATGGCTCCAGCCCAATCCTCAATTCTGCCTTCGTCCAAATATAAATTAAGAATTAGGTCTTGAACCTGTTTGGAGTCGTCCAAGCCCTGACTGGAGACTATGCCCCTCTCCAGAGTGTTGAGGGCTTGTCCGGTGCGGCCTGCGGCCATCTCGGCGCGGGTTTGGTCGAGATAGCTTTCGGCGAATTGCGGATGGGTCGGATAATTGGCCCTGAAAATGTCGTACAGGGCGCCGACGTCGTCGATTCGGCCCATAACTTTGGCCAAATTTACTTGATCCAGAAGAACTTGAGGTTCTTCTGGAGAACCCGGATACTCGCGCCTAAAGGTGGCCAGATCGTTGTAGGCCTGAGGATTGAGGGAAAGATCCGTTTCGATGGAGGCGGTTTCCAGCAAGACCTGAGGACGGTCGCTTCGACCGGGATAATTGGCTATGTATTGGTGATATCTTTCCAGCCCGTCAGGAATTAGTCCTTCCTTCACGTTGCGTCTGGCCGTGAGGAGGGTCAGTTCCGGGGTTCTGGAGTCTTCCGGATACTGTTGGAGAAAGTCGTTCCAGTTGTTCAAGCCTTCCTGATTGCGGCCCAAAGCGAAAAGATCCCGGGCTTCTTCCAGAAGCAGGTCCGGTTGTCTCGGATCGTTCGGGAAGCGGTTTCTAAATCGATCCAGGACGGAGAAAGCGAGATCCGGCTCGCCGACGCCCATTAGATCGCGATATTGAACCACGAACGCGTTGCTGGCCTGGTCGTCGTTAGGGTAGAGTTCGTCGAAGCGGGCCATCACCGAGACGGCCTCGTTCGCCCGGCCCGCTTTTATGAGATCCCTGTACTGAATGAAGTACGTTTCTTTGGTCAAAGGATCGCTTGGATGAAGAGCCCGCAATTCGTCCAAAGCTCGAGAGGCTTCGTCGGGCCTCGCCGCCGCCGCCAGTTTTTGGTACATGTCTATGTACGTGGCGGGGACGGCGGGATCGCCGGGGTATTCGGTCTGAAAATACCGCAAGGCGTCGACCGCCGCTTGGACGTCGCCCAGCCCGGCTTGTTCGGCGGCGCGGTGCAGGATCATGTTGCGCGAGCGGATGTCGTCGGGATATAGCTGGCGAAAAAGCTCTTCGTAACGGTAGGCGTCGGGCAAACGATCCAATTTGCGGGCGTCGGCCGCAGTCTCCAGAATCGTTCCCGGCACGCGTTCGTCGTCCGGGTAGAGGACCCTAAAATCGGACAGGCGGTTCCAGCTCTTTTCCACCCTTTTCTGGCGTCTGTCCATCTTGGACTGAGTCAGAAGATATTCCGGGCTCAAGTCGTCGTCCGGATAATGCTCTCGGTAAAGATCCATCAGAGCCGAGGCTTGATCGTATTTTTTCTTGTCGACGAGAATGTATATGGCGTCGGACAGAGCGGCTTGACTGACCGGCGTCAGGGTCAAAACCATGGGGTCGTTTCTGAAGGCGAGGATGTCCTCGATGTTCCCGTCAGCGGAGATGTTGGCCAAGACCTTTTCCGTCAAACCCAGCTGCTCGTGCACGTAATCGACCTGATCGGGAAACTCCTGAAACGTCTTCTTCAATTGATTGAAGGCCTCCATCGGCTGACCGCTTTTTAAGGCGGCTTCGATGAGGGCTTTCTGGTCGGCCAGTCTCTTTTCCGGAGATTGCTCTTCGATGAATTTCCAGACGGCCAAGGCTTGGTCGTTTTTGCCTTCGTTCTCGAAAGACTGGGCCAGAAGCCTTTTAAACCTCAGAAGATCAGGGCCTTCCAAAAAGGCCTCGTTGTCGGCGTCCAGCTGTTCGACCTGATTGTACTGACCCAAGTCGAAGCGTTGCTGAGCTTCGTTGACGACGGCTCGGCTGAGAATGGGCTTGGCTTCTTCCATCAGGACGGCGTTCGGGTATTTGGTGACCATGTCCCTGAGCCAGTTGATGGCTTGCCCGTTTTCTCCGTCGGCCGCCTGGGCTTGACCAATTTTCAGATAGGCCAGCTGCAGAAGGGGCGATTCGGACGATTGCGCGATGATGTTTTCGTACATCTTCACCGTCGCTTGTCTGGCTCCTCTCTCCAGAGAATCGAACACTTGCTCCGGCGAAAAAAAGGCCCTCAAGGCGCCCATGTCGGCCAGTCTGATTTGACTCACCAGCCCCCCGTCCCGCTCCGGGTAACGGTCTTTGGCTATGTTGAAGAAGCTTATGGCTTCGTCGTGCAAGCCTTTGCTCTGGTAGGCGTTGCCTATGCGGGCCAACATGACGTCGGCCTTGGGATGCTCGGGGATAAGATTGAGGGCGTGTTCCAGAAACAAGATGGTCAGATCGGGCCTATTGAGATAAGAATAGCTGTCGCCGAGAGCGTAGAGCATGTCGGGATATAACTGATATATTTCCGGATCCAGATCCAGAACTTGTCTGAATTTTTCGCAGGCTTGACTGTAAAGGGTGTCCTGATAGTCGGCCATGGCTTCTCTGGCCAAGGCCAAACGGCCGAAGACGGAAGACAGGCCCAGGCTCAGGAGCGGCTCGACGACGTTTCTGGCTTCGTCGTTCAAGCCTAAGGCCAATTTCATGTCGGCGGCCTTCAAGATGGCCAGTTCAGTTATGTTGCTGTCCGGATAATTTTCGGCGGCCAAGGCGTAAAAAGCGGCGGCTTCGTCGCGAAACCCCATCTCGCTGTTGATTTCGCCCAGCATGAAGGAGGCCAAAGGAGCGGCGTAACTGTCGGGAAAGGCCTCTATGGCCAAGCGCCAGGCGTCGGAGGCTCTGACGAAGTTGTCGGGCAGGCCTTTTCGGTAATAGGCCTCTCCGATAAGAAAATAGGCGGGATCGGCGTAGGGATGATTGGGATATTCTTCTTTGAAACGTTCCAGTTTTTGCAAGCCGGAGTCTATGTCTCCGTTGGTCAGATCCGTCAAGGCCGACTGCACCAGAAGCTCAGGAGGTCCAGGACTGGAGCTGCTGACCATGAAGAGCGACAAGCCTTTGACCACTTCCTGAAAGGTGGGCAGGGCGAGTTTAAGCCTTTCTTCGTGAGTTAGCTGAGGTCTTCCGTCCATGGCCGAAGAAAGATCGGCGCCTGGGATAGTTTCCAGGTTTTTGAAGTCGACGATGCAGGAGAAGCGATCTCGACTCAAAAAATTTCTGACTTCGAATTTGTTCGTGTTCAAAGTGACTCTGGCCGTGAGTCGGTCTCCGCTCTGGCCTATTTCCACGGTTCTGACCAAAGAGTCCGTGGGCGCGTCGGTCACGGAGCCGGGATTCGCCGGCCCAAAATCTATGATGAAGCTGTCGGCGTCGTCTCGGCGCAGAATGACGTCGTCCAGGCGATCTTGAAAGGTGAAGACGAGGCGCGAGTACTCTTCCATGCTGCCTAAAGCAATTTTGGCGAGTTCGTTGGCCGAAAGGCCAGAAGCGGAAAAGCAGATCGAGAAGAGGAGGAAAAAGGCGAAGAAGACCCGCCGGGCGCTCAAGCCCCCGAGGCGAGGATTAGAGTATGTGTCTGTTCTTGCCCCCATAAAAGGGTCTCCGCCGAGGAAAAATTAGGACGAGCCAAAGGCGTGGCGAGAAAAAGGTTCCCTCTTTCTTTATCGGCCAAGGCCGAATTTTAGTTAAACTAAACTAATCTAAACTTTAAAATAATGACGATTTGTCGCCTAATGGTTAGTTTTTGTCTTTAAGGGGCTCGTTCCGACAATGGCTCTCGCTTGTCTAGCGAGAGCGGATAGGGTTTGCCGGCTTTGGCTTTGTTCGGTTATGGTTCGGAAGGAGGCTCGAAAGGCCTTCCTGCGGCAAAAATAGTTCGTTTTATGGATTCCGTTTCTGGAATCCGCCTTTGGAGTTCACCTTTGGAAGCCAGGCTGGCACGCCATGTTCTAGAGGCGAAGTTTTGTCGCCAAGTTTGGTCTCCAGGTCGGGTCGCCAGGCTGGGACGCTATTTTTGTAGCCATGTTTGGTCGCCATGAGGGGCGCAATTTTCGGTCGCCGGGCTGAGACGCCAGGTCGCGCCAAGAGGCGACTTTAACAACGCCAAATAAGCCATCTTGCCGTCCTGGCGGCAAGGTCTGGAACGTCGAAGATTGGTTCCCAGCGACCATTATAACGCCAAAAATCGCCTTTTGCCCAATAAAGGCGTTATATCGAAAGAAATGGCGATCTTGCGACGAGGGGCCAGGCGGAAAGCTTTGGCTTCGCGGGCGACTTCGAAAGATGAGGCCTTAAAACAATTGAGGCAAAAAGGAGGCCTATGAGCCTAGGCGACAAATAGTCCCGAACAGGTTTTGAAAAGCAAGTTTAGGGCCATAAAAGAGTCAAAAATAGAATTGTTGGCGGAAAAGAGGGCGGCCGCTTCTACGCCGACAAGTCCAGATAGGGCGCGAAGGTTGAAGAGGACTTTAAGTTGGACAAGCCTCTGGCGAGCGGTTTTGGAAAGCGAGGAAAAAAAGCTGGAAAAACGAAGCGGCGAAAAGAAGCGGGAGAAGGGCAAACGAGAGAAGGAAAAAGAGAGACGTATTCGGTTGTAAAGGGGCCGTAAGGCAGGGCAGGGGAATCAGAGATTGTCCAAATCCTTTTTTTTCAACTTTTCCAGAAAAGTCGTTCGGTTCAGGCCCAAAGCCCGGGCGGCTTGATTTTTCACCTGTCCGTTGGCGGATAGGGCGGCTTTGATGAGACAGTCTTCAATCTTGCTCAGAACCGCGTTCAAATCCAGGCCTGATTGAGGAAAAGAAATAATGGGCGAGATAAAGGCCCACAGAGATTCGTCGATCTCCACTTTAATTTTTCCGTCTTGACTGGTCGGCCGGAAAGAGTTTGTCGATTCAGGGGCGACGTCGTCATCTTTCAGATCCGACGCGGCCGACGCGGGAGAGGCTTCGCCCGAAACTTCGGTCGATGTTTCGGGCGAAGCCTCGTCGGGGGCGCCCAGATGGCTAAAATCAGGCCAAACGGGTTTTTCGGCCGTCCCGAGCGTCGTCTCCGAATCTTCGGCTTCCGGATCGCCCATGCCGGCGTTTGGGGTTGACCGGGGCGCGGGGCCGAGCGTCCGGCCCGGTGCCTCGGGCCTTGCGCCCGCGAGCGAACAAGGGGCTTGATCGACTTTGCCTTCCGTCTCCTTCAGGAGTCTTTGCGGCAGATCCTTTCTGGTCAAGACCGGGCCGTCGGCCAGAATGACCATGCGCTCCATGAGGTTTTCCAGCTCGCGGACGTTGCCCGGCCAGCTGTAAGCCGACAATAAGGCTAAAGTGTCCGGGGTGAGAGAGGCCACTTTGGAGCCTCTCGTTTGCCGGAGTTTGGCGAGGAAGTAGTCGACCAGAAGCGGCACGTCGCTGGCGCGTTCCCGCAAGGGCGGAATGGTCAAGGGAATGACGTTGAGCCGGTAATAGAGATCTTCTCGGAAACGTCCGTCGTCCACGGCTTTGGACAGATCCACGTGGGTGGCGGTGATGATGCGGATGTCGACGGAAATGGTCTTGTCGCCTCCGACCCTTTCGAACTCGTGCTCCTGAATGACCCTTAGCAGCTTGACCTGAAGCTTGGGACTCATGTCGCCTATTTCGTCCAGAAATATGGTTCCGCCGTCGGCCATCTCGAAGCGGCCGATGCGGTCGCGAATGGCGTTGGTGAAGGCGCCCCTTTCGTGGCCGAAGAGCTCCGTCTCCAGAAGCTCCTCAGGAATGGCCCCGCAGTTGACGGGGATCATGGGTTTGTCCCGTCTGGGGGAAGCCTGATGTATGGCTCGGGCCACAAGTTCCTTGCCCGTCCCGCTTTCGCCGTGAACCATGACGGTGGAATCCGTGGCCGCCACCTTTTCCACTATCCTAAAAACCTCCAAAAGGGCCGGATCTTGGCCGACGATGGAGGCGAGGCGGCTCTGAAGCGGCGATAGAGAGGCGGATTCGTCGGGTCCGGCCGAAGCGCGGCTGGAATCGTTGGAAAGGCGCTCTTTTTTAGGCGCGGCTCCGGCAGGCTTGCGGGACGGCTTGGCTTGGCTTTCGGCTTGTTGAGACAAAGAGCCCAGAACTTTGTTCAGAGACCTGGTCAGCTCTATGGGGTCGAGGGGCAGGTTAAGATAGTCGAAGAGTCCGGATCGCAGAAACGAGGTGACGGATTTCAGCTCAAAGCCGGAACCGAGTCCGACCAGTTTTAGGCCGGGCGGCAGATCGGCGATGGTCTGATTGATCTTTTTGTCGGATTTTGTGGCCAGTTCGGCCAAGTCCAAGATGACGGCGAAATCGTCGCCGCTTTCCCGAGCGGCCGCCTCCTTGAAATGCTCCAGGGCGGCCGACAGAGAAGGTTTCCGTTCTAAGGCAGATCCTCGATCGCGACAAGCGGAGGCTATGGTTTGGGCCACCTTGTCATTTCGAACCACCAGAAGAACAGAGGTCATAGCGAGAAATTCCAATAATAGCTCTGGCTGTTAAAAGCAGAGATAAAGATGTTGTATTGATGTAAAAACATTATGACAGAACAGACAATATGAATAATGTCATTGAATGGCGTATTATAAGAAAGATAAAATAAATATTGAATTTAATAGGCAGAAATATGATTAAGATTTTTTGATTTATTAATAGACTTTGTTAAGCGGCATTTTATAAATCTTGGGCAGGAAAACGTCACGCCAAAGGTTTATTCTCTGGGCGAGCAAGCTGACTTTTAAAAAGATCATCTTCTGAAGGAGGTTAATTTGCGATTGATTATATTGGCGTCGTCCATTCAAACATTTTCCTTCTGACATGATTATAGACGATTATGACCTTGAGATCAAAGAAGTTGAGCGGTCAAAAAGGGACATGCTTTTCTAGTCCGGTCTGACATGACCAAACGCGGGCTGTTTCGAGGAAAAATGGGCGACAAAAAAAAGATGGCTCAATAAAATTTGAATTGTAATTATTTTAATGTTTTATTCTAATTTAAAATATAAATTTATATAAGACAAAAAGAATATGTAATTTTAAATAAAGTTATAAAAATAAATCAAATTAACTATTTAATAAAATTTTGAACAATAATAAAATTTCAAAATATATAAAATAAATAAAAGTATTTATATTTCAAACTATAAACATGCATATGTCGATTTTGAATGAAATATTGTTATTAAGGCAATTAGTGTCTTTATAAGGTTTGCTTTAGCAAGTTGCGAGTGAAATAAAAAAAGCACCAATGCTCTTGTTTTATAAGCATATTTTTGTCATAATAGAAAGGCTGAAGACCGTATTTCTGTCCATCTCTGGTCAGATTCCAGAGTTTGACGAAGAGGACCCGAGAGTTGAATCCTATTGCGTCCGCCGTGGCCGGCTTGGGCCGGCTCTTCCTAAATTCCGTCTTTCATTTGGGCCGTTATGGTCTTCTGACCGCCCGAGCTCTGCTCGGCTTTTTCACTCCTCCGCTCCGACTGCGAAGTTACTTCAAGCAAATGGAAAGCGTGGGCGTGGATTCTCTTTTTGTGGTCATTTTGACCGGCCTGTTCACTGGAGGAGTCTTCACCCTTCAAATAATCTACGGGTTTCAGCGGTTTTCCGCCGAGAGCATGGTCGGACCCACCGTGGCCACGGCCATGACCAGAGAATTGGGACCGGTTCTGACGGCTCTGATGGTGACTGGACGAGTGGGCAGCGCCATGGCCGCCGAGTTGTCGGCCATGAAGGTGTCCGAACAAATGGACGCGTTGACGGTGATGGCCGCCGATCCCGTCAAATACCTCATTTCGCCCAGATTGTTGGCCGGCATAATCATGCTGCCTCTTCTGACGGCCATCTCCGACGCCGTCGGAGTCGTGGGGGGCTTTTTCGTCGCCGTGGGCCGAGGCCTGGATCCTGGACAGTTCACTGGCCGAATAGTGGACATCGTGGTCGTGGGCGACGTCGTCAACGGGCTAATCAAGTCGGCTTTCTTCGGCTTCATCATCAGCTCGGTCGGCTGCTACATGGGCTTTTACACCAAGGGCGGGGCGGAAGGAGTCGGCCGCTCGACCACTTTGGCGGTCGTCATCAGCTACGTCTCCATACTTATCAGCGACTTCATGATGACGGCCATCATGTTTTAGGCGACCATGAATGCTGCTCCGGAAATAAAGGTTCAAGGCGTTTCCAAGTCGTTCGGCGGAGCCAAGGTGCTGGACGACGTCAGTCTGAATTTTCTCCCTGGTCGGGTCAACTTCATAATTGGACGCAGCGGCGAAGGAAAAAGCGTTCTGATGAAGATTATGACCGGCCTGTACGCGCCTGACGCGGGCAGCGTATTTTACGGGGATCTAGACTTGACCCGCGCCGCCGAACGCCAGATCAACAAATTGCGGCTGCGCATGGGCGTCTTGTTTCAGGACGGGGCCCTCTTCGATTCCATGACGGTCGGACAAAACGTCGTCTTTCCTCTCTGGGTGCACCGCCGGGGCAAGAAAGCCGAGGCCGAGGCAAGAGCCAGGGCCCTTCTGAGCGAACTGGGCCTGAGCGATTTTTTTGATCTGACCGTGGCCGCCTTGTCCACCGGAGAAAGAAAAAGAGTCGCCTTGGCCAGGGCCTTGATGGTCGATCCTCAAGTGGTCTTTTTCGACGAGCCGACGACAGGTCTGGATCCTCTCTTGAGCACTCAGGTCGACGAACTGATCATTCACGCTCAGAAAAAAACCGGGGCGACGGTCATCGTGGTCAGCCACGACATGGCCGCCACCCTTAGCCTGGCTGACTCCATCTTCCTTTTGCACAACGGGAAAATAATCTTGAGCGGCGCTCCCTCCGAGTTTAAGGCCAGCCGGAACCCGGAGGTCGTTCGATTTCTTTCCGGAGGCGACAGTCTGAAGGATGCGGAAGGATAAGGCGGCTTGGCCGACGTTTTTTCCGGGAAAGGGCTGAAGTTGACAGATTTCTCCCCCCCCCAAAAAAAACGGCGGACGAAGATCGCGGAAATTTAGTTTTTTGTCGCCTTTTTGGCCTCATTTCTGTCTATGGGCTTCCTTGATGGCCTCCTTGAGAAGCTCCTTTGGAGCCTCCTTGGCGGCCTCCTAGGCGACAAGGCCCCGTTTGACGCGAGAAGACGGTTTTTTTTTTCGGGCAATATGGTTTCGTTTTTTTTATTGCCAACCTGCAGGGCAATGACGCGGCGGAGATCTCGACGGATCCGAGAAAGTCCGGCGCGGCTGCGGGAATTTTCATAAAGCGGCAAGTTGCAAAATGTACAGCATCAAAACTGAGATTAGAGTAGGCGTTTTTATTTTGGCCGCCTTGGCCGTTCTGGTCTGGATGACCTTCAGACTGGGCGGGTTCAAGACTTCCAGCGACGACTTTTATCGCATCGACGCCGTTTTTCCGCAAGCCTCCGGCCTAAAGATAGGCGTGTCGGTGCAAGTCGCCGGCATCCCCGTCGGGCGGGTCGATTCCATCGTTCTGGATCATGATAGAGCCAGGGTCTCCATGCTGATCCGAAACGACGTGCCTCTGCCTGTCGATTCCGTGGCCTTGATCAAGGCTCAAGGGGTTTTGGGGGACAAATACGTGGAGCTGGCTCCGGGACAAAGCACGCAAACCTACCTTTCTTCGGGCGGCACCATAACCGAAACCGTCGACGCTCCGGATTTCTCCGTTCTCATGGAAAAGCTCGGGGGGGTGGCCGACGATTTGAAGCTTTTGACCGGCTCTCTGACGGAAAACGAAGGCGGAGCCGAGCTTAGAGAAATAATAGACAATTTAAGAGATTTGAGCGGCAATCTAAACCAGCTGGTCAAGAACTCCGGGCCTGGCCTGGAGAGCACGCTGGCCTCCTTGGGCCGATCGGCCGACAATCTGGAAATCATCAGCGACCAGATAGCTTCAGGCCGAGGAACGTTAGGTCAGCTGATCAACGACGACTCCGTTTTGCGGGAATTTAGGGACGCCTTGTCGGGCCTGCGGGACATCACCGCCAAAGTGGCCAGCGGGGAAGGAACTCTGGGTCGCCTGGTCAACGACGACACGACCATCAACAAGATTGACGACGTTTTGACCTCGGTCAACGAGTATATGGAGCAAGCGGACAAAACTCGCGTGTCGGTCGAGTTCAGAGCCGATTACATGACCAGATACGACTACATGAAGGGAACGGCCAACGTCCTTATTCACACCAGTCCTGACCGCTGGTACGTGTTGGGCGTCACCAGCGACTATTTCGGCCGCTATTCTCGGACCGACTACAGTCATGGCGGGACCACCTGGGAAAGGGAAAACTTCGAGCGCGGGAAACTCAAATTCAACGCCCAGATAGCCCAGCGCTACTATGATCTGGTCATCAGAGCGGGCATGTTCGAAAGCGGAGTGGGCTTAGGGGTCGACTGGCAGCCCTTCGACAATTTTACTCTTACTCTGGAAGGCTTCAGCGGCGATTTCGATCACAACCCGCACTTAAGAGCCATGGCCATGTATCGTTTCTGGAAATTCCTCTACGTCGGCGGCGGCATGGACGATTTCATCAGCGACGCGAACAGGGAATCTCCCTTCGTCAGTTTCGGCTTGTACTTCACCGACGACGACTTGAAAGGTCTTCTAGGCGCGGCGGGGTCATTGTTGAAATAGACCGACGCTTTTCCGGACTCTTTTGGCCGTCCTGTTTGAATAGTGGAAATAGGCGGGGTTTTAGGTTAAGATTGATTTACTCCGCTCTGGTCTGTTTCTGGGCGGAAGGGTAATTTCGATTGCCTGACAAGGATCAGAAATTATATCGAACATGAAGGTTATTGACGTTATTCATGTTCGATCAATAGATTGTGGCGTTTTTCATTAATCCGGCGATAAAATGGACATTTTAGCCATTATGCCGCGAGCGCCGGCGAAACGGACCATTATCCACAATGCTCGAAAAATCTAGCGACCATAACAAAGGATCCCGGACGGACAGGGCGCCCCAGACGGACAGGCCGAGACTTCAGAAAGTCATGGTGGTCGACGACGAACTGATGAATTTGAAGATCGTCGCCGCCATGCTCAAGCCCCAGGGTTATGAGGTCATCCTGGCCATGAGCGGTCAGGAGTGTCTGGAAAAGGCCTTGGCCGATCCGCCGGATCTGGTTCTTCTGGACATCATCATGCCCGGCATGGACGGTTTCGAAGTTTGCGTCGAGCTGAAGAAGCTCCCGTCCTTGGCTCAGGTTCCGGTGGTCATGGTCACGGCTTTGCAGGACGTCTCCGACCGGGTGAAGGCCCTGGATTCCGGAGCGGACGATTTTTTGAGCAAGCCCGTGGAGCGTCTGGAGCTTATCGCCCGCGTCCGCTCTCTTCTGAAGGTGAAAGCCTATAACGACCACATGGTCAACTATCGTCAGGAGTTGGAGACGGAGGTCAAAAGGCGGACTTTGGAGTTGGCCAAAGCCCACGAAAGACTCAGAGGCGCATCGCTGGAGACCATCTTTCGGTTGTCCCGGGCGGCGGAATTCAAGGATGAAGACACCGGCGCCCACATCATCAGCATGAGCCGCATCTCGGCTCGTCTGGCCGAAAAGATGGGCTTGAACAGTCAGACGGTGGAGAGCATTCTTTACGCTTCGCCGATGCACGACATCGGCAAGATAGGCATACCTGACCGAATTTTGCTGAAAAACGGCCCCTTGAACGAAGAAGAATGGCCCATAATGCGTCTGCACACCGTCTACGGCGGACAGATTCTGGAGAACTCGGACATTGGCTTTTTGCGTCTGGGAGAGGTCATAGCCACCACCCATCATGAAAAGGTCGACGGTTCCGGCTATCCTCGCGGGCTTAAAGGCAATCAAATTCCCATGGCCGGCCGGATCGTGGCCGTGGCCGACGTCTTCGACGCCCTGATGAGCCGAAGGCCTTACAAGCCGGCCTTTTCCCTCGATCAGGCGGTCAACATCATCACCGAAGGGCGGGGTCGCCATTTCGACCCCGACGTGGTCGACGTCTTCGTGAACGATCTGGAGGAGATCCAGCGCATCTTCAACTCCAGTCAAGAGCAGCACCAGCTGGAGATGGCCGAAGGGCTGAAGAAGACGCCCTGACAGCCTAAAAAAACCGCCAGATGGGCCGCCAATAGGCTTCCCTTTTCAAAGGCTTCTTTTTTCGAAAGTTTTTTCGAAGGCGTCCTGACGACGGTTTTGTTTCGTCCTCTTTCTGGCCCGCGTCCAAGCGCCAAACGCGCCTCTGGCCCAGTTTTCTCTCCGTCCGGGAGAGAGCGTCGGTCTCTTTAGGCGCCGCCAAAAAAGTCATAAATCTTGGCCAGCTTTCCGTCTCCCCTGTCGCTCGCCCCTCCTTTTCAGCCTTTCGCTGACCACTCGCCAAACTGAACTGTTCCGGGACGCTAAACAGGGCAAACATGACCTGGAAAAGACCGGACTGTCGCCATGTTTCGA
>JAIRTO010000248.1 GCA_031254895.1 Deltaproteobacteria bacterium | reverse complement strand
ACCAGGGCGATGAGGAAGACCAGAGCTCCGGCGACCTTCAGGGCCTTGGGCTGGGAGAAGATTTGGACGCCGATTTGGGCGCCGACGTTGCCGCTCCCGGCCTCCAAGAGAGTCGGCGGAGGACTGGGCTGGCCGCTCCCGCCGGAGCGGGTGACCAGGATGCCCGCACTGATGGCCACCAGAAGAGACGGAATCTGGGAGACCAGTCCGTCGCCGATGGTCAGGATGCCGTACAGCTGCAGCGACTCCATGGCCGTCAGGCCGTTTTGGGTGATGCCGATGATGGTGCCGGCGACTATGTTGACCGCCGCCACGATGAGGCCGGCGATGCTGTCCCCCTTCACGAACTTCATCGCCCCGTCCATGGCCCCGTACATCTGGCTCTCCCGGCCGACCACGTCCCGCCGGCTCTGAGCCTCTTCCATGGTGATGACCCCGGCCCGGAGATCGGCGTCTATGCTCATCTGCTTGCCGGGCATGGCGTCCAAAGTGAAGCGGGCCCCCACTTCGGAGACCCTCTCGGCGCCTTTGGCGATGACGACGAACTGGACGATGGTGATGATGATGAAGACCACGGCGCCGACCACGAAATTGCCTCCCACGGCGAACTCGCCGAAGGTGAAGATGATTTCGCCGGCGTCGGCCTGGAGCAGGATCAGGCGAGTGGTGGTGATGTTCAGTCCCAGCCGGAAGAGGGTGGTGAAGAGAAGCATCGTGGGAAAGGAGGAAAAATCCAGGGCCGTGCTCACGTACATGGCCATCATGAGCATGATGAAGCTCATGGCCAGGTTGGTTCCGATGAGCAGATCCACCAGAAACGTCGGCAGAGGCAGGATCATCATGGCGATGACCGCCACCATGAGGGCCACTAGGGTCAAGTCGTTGTTGGAGGTGGCCGTTTGAACCACCCGTTTGGCTGTGCCGACAAGATTCATGGAAAACCGGCCGCGTTTAGAGACGGGCGTCTCTTGGAGGAAAGTTTCCGCCAAAAAAATCGTCTAGGGTCCGTCGTCGCGAGGCGGAGGAAGGCGACAGGACGGGCGAAGATGAAGTCCATTCAAAAGGCGCGTGAAGCGAGACTGCGGCCAGGCGCGAACCCGTCGCCTTATCGGGTTTCGGAAAGCGCTTGGCCGCCAGAAAACTCCCTTGAGAGATCACCGCTTCAAAAGATTCTCTCGCAAACTGAGGAGCCAGAGCATCACCCTCTCCAGTTCCGGGGCGGCGATCTCGCTCTCCGGCAAAAGGACGGACAAGACGACGTCGTCCTTGAAAAGGGAGGCCTTCAGCGGCCTCGGGTGACGGCGATCCGGAGCGCACAGCTCCAAGGCCGCCGGCAACGTTTCGCGATCGTAGGGAGGCGGCGGCCAGGCGAGCGACGCCAAAAGATCGTCGCCGAAGGCTGCCTCAAAGGACAATCGGCCGACCCCCGCGACGTCGAGAGACAGGGCTTCGGGCGGTTCGAAGGCCAGTTCGCCCAAGCCCAGACGCCGACCGAGCTCGAATATGGCTTCGCTGGCGCGGCTCAACTGTTTTCCTCCATGGCCGCCAGCCAGACGTCTTCCCGATCGATGGCCTGATCCAGCCCTTCCTGCAAAGCCGCCAGACAGCGCTGGCGGCTTTCGAGATCCTCGAAGGCCTGCATGGTCACGGTCTTGGTCGTGTTGAGAAGATCCTGACGAAAGAGAACCTCCTTTTCCGGATCGCAAGGTCCGGCTTTCGCGACCAGCGGATCGGCGACGGAGGCGGAAAGGTAGGGCTCTTTCTTCAAGCCGGCGACGAATTTTAGATAATCCATGGCCGAAAGGTCAGACGACTGCTGATGGGCCGTTCGCCAGCGCTCGACCAGCTTTTGACCCAGGGCGTGGACTCCGTTCAGCGTTTTGGCTTGACCCAGTTCTCTGGAGGTGGTTTCCAAGCTGGCCTTCTCCCGGCTGGGGGTCTCGGCCGCCAAATCCTGAGCCAAGGCCTTGAAAAGAAAGTCCAGGCCTTTTTCGAAACCGTCGGCTCCAAATTTTTCCATAATGTGGTTCAGCATCTCCAGGCCGTCGGCGAAATCGAAAACGACCTTCTGATAGTCGCCTTTCAATTCCAAAGCCGAGCCCAATTCGGAATATTCCCGACCGGCCAGCGCCGCCGCCAGTCCGGCCCGAATTCTCTCGCCGTCGGAGCTCTCCAATTCCGAAAGAGCCTCTCTCAAAACGCTTTCCAAGGGATTCCCCGGCTCGAGGGAATCGGCCGCCTCCGACAGGGCGGCGTAGGCGTCGGTCGAATCCGGATAAAACTGTCTGGTTCGTTCGAGGGCGTCTTGAGCGTTTTTGGCGCTTCTGAGGGCTTTGACGAATTCGGCTTGCTTGTCCTCGTTGCCCGCCTGATGCATGAGTTCTTGATACAAAAGGACTCTTTCCAGAATGAAAGGACTGAGGGAGTCTTTTTCCTTCCGCTCCTTGAGCTCCAGTTCGTCGGTGTTGTCGACGCCGAAGGTGAGCTCCTCCGCCGCGTCGGCCAACTTGTCCGCCTCCGACGAGACCGTCAGCGCGAAACCGCCGAGGGTTCCTTGCGCTTTGGCCGCCTGCGCCTGCTGCTCGCCGAGGGGGCTCATGGAGCCGCCGACGGTCATGTTCACGTCAAAAGCCAATTTCCGCACCTCCTGGCC
>JAIRTO010000232.1 GCA_031254895.1 Deltaproteobacteria bacterium | reverse complement strand
TTTAGGACTTTTTTATGGCGCTTCTGGAAATCTTCTTCTGGAAATCTTCCTTTGGAAATCTTCCTTTAGAAACATTCCTCTGGAAACATTCTTCTGGAAACCTTCTTCAGAAAATCTTCCTCAGAAAATCTTCCTCTGGAAATCTTCTTCTGGAAATATTCCTCTGGAAATCTTCTTCGGGAACCTTTCTCTGGTGCTCTTTTTTGGGCGGGTTCCGTCGAAATCAAGAAAATCCGCGCCAAATTGTTTCTTGACGGGTCATTGACGACCGTCGCTTCGATGGCCGTCTCGTCAGCGAACGACTGTTCCGGCGACTGTTCCAGCAACTGTTCCAGCAACTGTTCCAGCAACTGTTCCTGCAACTGTTCCGTCAACTGTCCCGGCGACTGTTCTTCAACTGTTCCAGAAACTGTTTCGGCGACAATTTCGACGGCTGACGCCTCAGCCTGCGCCGGTCCATGGAAACTGGAGCGATCGTCTTAATTAAAGGCTATATTTTAGGTCGTAGAGCCGATTTCTTGATTTTTCGGCGGCGGTATAGTTAAATCGTCTGTCGATATCCATTAAGTGGACGTCTTGTTGGTTTCTTCTATTTTTCGGCCCGAAATGCGCCTGTCCGTCTTTGGATGCGGTCAGTCGTCCTGAATTTTGGGCGACCGTTCAAGCCTTGGATCGTTATGCCTAATTACAGCAGCCAATTGGAGCGCCTGGCCCAAAAAGTCGATTCGCGAGTAGCCGTCTTCGGTCCCAATCTGCCGGCTTTGGCCAGACTCGTCTCCAAATTGATGGAAGGAGCTTATTCCTCCAGGCGAGTTTTGATCTTGACTCCCACGGCCGTGGAGGCCGAGGATCTGGTCGGGGATCTGTCGTTTTTCTGGCCGGAAGGACGGGTGGAGCTCTTGCCGGCCATGGAGACCAAGCCTTACCTGGGGCTCATGATCGGACCCGGCCTCATGGCCGATCGGCTGAAGGCCTTGCACACCCTGGCCAGCGCCGAAGACGTCGCCCGGAAATCCGCGTCTCCGGCGGTGGTCGTCTCCTCCGTCAGCGCCGCCATGAGACTTGTCCCTGCTCCGGCTCTTCTTTCGGCCAGAACCATGACCATCTCTCTGGGCGACGAGCCTGGTTTCTACGCAGTCGCCGATTATCTGGCCGCCAACGGCTATCACCGCGTCGGCCAGGTCGAATCCGTGGCCGACTACTCCATCAGAGGCGGCATCATCGACGTCTTCCCGGCCGGAGAGCCTCGCCCCGTCAGGTTGGACTTCTTCGGCGACAACGTGGACACGCTTCGTTCCTTTCGGGTGGACGACCAGAGATCCGTCGAAAATTTGAGTCAGGTCGTCTTGCCTCCGGCTTGCGAATCCCCCAGAGACAAAGCGGGTCTGGAGGCCGGAGCCGCCGCCGTGGAAAAGCTCGCCAAAGAGCGCGATTGGCTTTGGCTGATGTGGGAGCCCATCGCCAGAAATCTTCAGGAAGGGCTCCTGTCTTCCGATTTGGAAGACTGGGGACCGCTTTGGGCGCCCAAAGAGTCGACGATTTTCGATTATCTGAAGCCCCAGGCCACCGCTCTGGTTTTGCACGAACCCGATAGGCTTTTGGAGGCCGCTCGGACTTTTTGGCTGGGCCTCTCCAATCACTTCGCTCGGCTCCAGGTGGAAGAACGGCCCCATTTGCCTCTTTCGACCCATTCCCTCGACCCGGATCTCCTGGCCGAAAAGTTCGCCGAAGTCCCGGCCGTGTTGGGAGTCCACGAGCTGCCGATAGCCGATAAGTCCGACTACGCCGAGTTTTTGGATTTTCCCGCTCAGAGCAACTCTTCCTTGAAGGCCCAGGCTTCCGCTCCTGGACGCTCCGCCGGCCTTTTGGGGCCTCTGGCCGCCAGGGTTAAAAATCTTTTGGGTCAGGGCCTGAAAGTCAATCTGGTTCTCCGCACCAGAGAACAGATGAAGCGCTTGGCCGAACTTCTGGTCGAATACGACCTTTCTCCAGACCGCCTGGAAGGCGGCTTCCGGGAAGACCGCCCCGGAGACGCGAAGGAGCCGGGGCGAGAAGGCGGCTTCAATCTGCTGGTGGGGCAGCTGTCGGCCGGTTTCGTGGCTCCCGGCGAGATGGAGGCCTTCATCTCCGAAGACGAGATCTTCGGCTCGCGAAATAGGGTCAGACGCCGCGCGGCGGAGGAATTTAGGGGCCTGAAGGGCTTCGGCAGTCTGCGAGACCTCTCCAGCGGCGACTACGTGGTTCACGCCGAACACGGCATAGGCCAGTATCAGGGCTTGATTTCTCTAACTTTGTCGACCGGACAAAAAGGCGACTTTTTGCATTTGGTCTATCGGGGCGGCGACATCCTGTACGTGCCGGTCGAGCGTTTCGCCTCCGTAGGCAAATATGTCGGGGCCTCCGATCGTCCTCCGACTCTGGACAAGCTGGGCTCGGGCTCCTGGGAAAAACTGAAGTCCAAAGTCAAGGAGGAGCTGAGGCAGATGGCCGAAGAGCTCCTGAAGCTCTACGCCGCGAGACAGGCCTCGCCCGGGTTTGCCTTCTCCAAGCGGGATCAGGCTTTGAGGGAGTTCGAGGCCGCTTTCGAGTACGACGCCACCCCCGATCAGGAGCGGTCCATCGACGAGGTTCTGGAGGATCTTTCCGCCCCCAAGCCCATGGACAGACTGGTCTGCGGGGACGTGGGCTACGGCAAGACGGAAGTGGCCATGCGGGCCGCCTTCAAGGTGGTCAGCGAAGGCAAGCAGGTGGCCGTCCTCGTGCCGACGACCATTTTGGCCGAGCAGCACGAGAACAGCTTCGCCGAGCGGTTCAAGGACTGGCCGGTCATCGTGGCTTCCATGTCCAGATTCAAAAAGCCCAAAGAT
This sequence comes from Deltaproteobacteria bacterium, assembly GCA_031254895.1. Classification (GTDB taxonomy): domain Bacteria; phylum Desulfobacterota; class Desulfarculia; order Adiutricales; family Adiutricaceae; genus JAIRNQ01. The sequence continues at coordinate 14,299 of JAIRTO010000232.1, read as the reverse complement.
CAGAGGCGCATCCTGGAAGGACTGTCCAAAGGGACGGTGGACATCGTCATCGGCACCCACCGCTTGTTGTCCAAAGACGTCAATTTCAAAGATTTGGGGTTGCTGGTCATAGACGAGGAACATCGTTTCGGCGTCGTCCATAAGGAGAAATTGAAAAAGCTCCGAACTTCGGTGGACGTTCTCTCCATGAGCGCCACCCCCATTCCCAGATCTCTGTCCATGTCCATGAACGGAGTCAGGGACTTGTCCATCATCGAGACTTCTCCCCTCGACCGTCTGGCCGTCAAGACCTCTTTGATGAAGAGAGACGACGACGCCATAGTCGAGGCCATAGACAAGGAACTGGCCAGGGGCGGACAGGTTTTTCTGGTTCACAACCGGATCCGGGACATATATTTGTGGGTGGCCAATCTGCAGCGGCTGATGCCCTTGACCCGCTTCGGGGTGGGGCACGGCCAGATGAGCTCCAACGAGCTGGAAGCGGTCATGACCAAGTTCTTCAACCACGAAATAGACGTTTGGGTAACCACTTCCATCGTCGAATCTGGTCTGGACTTTCCTCTGGCCAACACCATCATCATCGACCGGGCCGATCTTTTCGGTCTGGCCCAGTTATACCAGCTGCGGGGCAGGGTCGGCCGAGGACATTTGCAGGCTTACTGCCACCTGATGGTCGACGACCCGGAAACTCTCACTTCCAACGCCAGAAAGCGGCTCAAGGCCCTTCTCGATCACGTCGAGCTCGGCAGCGGCTATCAGATAGCCCAGCATGATCTCCAGATAAGGGGCAGCGGCAACATCCTCGGCGCGGCTCAGTCGGGTCGGGCTTCGTTGGTGGGCTTTGAAATGTACTCCCAGATGATGGAGCAAGCCATCATGGAGATGAAAAACGAAACGTATCTGGAGGATTACGAGCCAGAGGTGATCATGGGACTGCCGGCTTATCTGCCGGCGAAGTACGTCCCCGACACGGAAATGCGGCTGGTGTTGTACCGTCGCTTGTCATTCGCCAAATCTCGCGAAGAAGTTGAGGAAATAGCCTCTGAAATGAAGGACAGGCTCGGTCAGTTGCCTATGGAGGCTCTGAACTTGCTGGATTTGATGGAGGTGAAGATACTTTTGAAAAAGGCGAGGGCGCGGCGTCTGGAGGGCGGTTCGGAGGGACTGACTCTGACTTTCGGCGAGGAAGGGCCTGCCGACTACGAAAAGATCATGGACGTCGCGACCAAATCCCCGAAAAACAAGCTGACTCCGTCCGGAAAATTGTTCGTCGACCGGTCGGGTTATCTCAGTTCCGGACGGCCTCTGGCGGGGGTGAAAGATCTTTTGTTCAAATTGAGTTGAGCCAGGTCAGGAAGAGTCGAAGACTTTAGCCCGCCCGCTTAAGCGGGCAAAGTCGCGCCCGCGCAAACAGACAAATCGCTCCCCCGCGAGCAGACGAACAGCTCCGCCGCAAACAGAGAAACGCGAACAAATATGTCAGCTCGTCTAGCCGAAAAGATGTTTTAAAACGATTTGTCCAAAGAAATCCGCCGACTTTAGAACCATTTATGCGCCTCCGCCAGGAAAAAGGCTGAGGCGTTTTTTTTGCGCCTCTGCCAATAGGCATTTCGCCGTTGGCGTTTCGCCGCCGTCTGGACGAAGACGCCATTTCCAAAAAGTCTTTCCGGTTTCTGACGGATTCAGGCCGAGGCCAGGCGGCTTTGACCAAAGGTTGTCGTCTGATCGACCAATCGCTTTTTTCCGCGTAGACAAAATTGTTAAAATAACGATTCTTTTGGGCTTTTCAAAGTCGCTTCTCCGGCTCTACGGTTCTGCTGCACTCCGGAGAGCAGAAGTCTTCCGAGCAGAAATTTGGTTCGGCCGAAAGCCGCCAAAAGGTTTTTTTTGAAAAGTCGAGGTTTTGCAGGAAAAAGTTTGAAAGTTTCTGGCGGAGCGAATTTTGGGCTTCGAAAACGCCTAAGCCGAAAAAAAGCCGAAAAATATCGAAAAAGCCTCTGGCGCGTTTCATACCGAGAGGGACGCCAAAATACAGCTTTTCCTCGCGGCCTCGTCCTCAAGATAGGGTCATCTCGGCCTCGCCCTCAAGGCTGCGTCTTCTCTGCCGCGTCCTCGCGGCCAGGTCTTGGCGACAAGGTTTTCATGGTCAGTTTTTTCGAGGTCAGGTGTTCAACCTTTTCCTGGCGGCTTCTTTTGTTGCGCTTTTAAATTGATTATCTTGGCAAATTTCTTTCTATATAGTATAATTACTGACAACGGTCGAATTTATGTCGCCCTTTTGAGGCGATTTGCAACGATAATTAGTTTTAAATAGTTTTAAAGATCCTCGTTTGGTCTTTCATTTGTATGGATAATTAAGATTTTTTTATTTTTTTACGCGAAAAAATATGTCAGGGTTATTTCCGCGTAACCAACGTTAAAGCTTGTCAAAGTCCACAACAGAGCGTCAGGAGCCAGCGGCGCATTTGAAGCGATCTGACGCTGGAGGAATTGTTTTTGAAGCCTAAACGTATCCGAACCCTCATCTTCGCCCCGTTTCTATTGGCTCTCATCTTGGCCTTCGGCGTGACGGCCTTCAAACGGCACTACATAAGGCAGCTGTGGGATCCCCTGACGGCGGCCACCGTCAATGGTCTGCCCATACCTCGCTCGGCCATTGAGGAGGTCATGGTTTTCGGCTACCATCTGCCCCCCAACGACGAAGGCCAAGAGACCATCCTTCAACTGCTCGATCGTCTCATCGACGAGGAGTTGGTTCGTCAAGCCGCCGAGAAGGAAGGCATAAAGATTTCCGAGGAGGAGATTTCGGCTCAGCTGGAGTCGTATCGCCGCTCCTTCGGCTGTCTGCCCGGCTCGCGCCTGGAAGATTGTCGACAGCCGAAAGGGCCTTCAGGAGAGTCTCTGGCCAAAGCCGTGGAAAAGCAGCTTCTTTTGCAGACCATGGGCCGTATTATCCATCAAACTAGGGCTCGTCCCTCCAGTCGCGAATGGCGAAGCTTCTGGCGGGCATGGCTGGCCAAATATTCCCTTTCTTCCGTATACAAAGTCAAAGTTCTTTTGGTCGAAGACCAAGGCGACGCCGAAGAATATTTGACTCCCTCGCGTCAGCGGAAAGAGCTGGAGGACATGGCCGACGCCGCCCGCAAAGCCGGTTTGACGGCCAGAATTACGGAGCCCATGACCATCAATCTTCTCGATCCGGCCACGCTGACGATGTTCAGAAAAGCCAATTTGGCCTTGGAGCTGGCCAAGGCCTTGAACGACGAACGCCGTCTGACCGCGCCCATCAAGCTTTCCGGCAGCTGGGCCGTTTTTGAAGTCATCTCTCTCGTCAAGCCCATAGAACCGGCAAATTTGGCTCTGGCCGCCAGAAACGCCTACGAAAGACAGGTGGGCGAAAAAGCCTATCAGGCTTGGCTCGAAGATCTTCGCCGCGAAGCCGTCATCGTCATTAATCCGAATTTGTTGGAAAGCGCCGAAAAAGGCGGCTTGGCCGACGTCTTCTCGCCTAGAGTCGCCTGGGAGGAGGGGATGTCCTGGGATGAAGATCCGTCTCTCGAACAGTCTGAAGAGGCGGCCTTTCTAGAAAGTGAGGAAGCTTTATCCGAAACCGTCCCGACGGTCGCCGCCGACGACTCCGGCTCGACTCCGGAATAGCGGCTCCGGAACAGCGTCGCCGGAATAGCGGCTCCAGACCGAAGGCATGGACTCGTTCCGGCGCGTCCATGAAAACGCATTGTAATTGACGCCAGAAATAGAATAAGAGGGGGGGGGCGCGGCTCCGGAACAGCGTCGCCGGACTAGCGGCTCCAGGTCGAAAGCATGGACTCGTTCCGGCGCGTCCATGAAAATGCATTGTAATTGACGCCAGAAACAGAATAAGAGGGGGGCGTGTAGTGCGTACAATAGAAGCGTCTGACGCTCAGGATGTCTTTAACGTCATTTTCGAGCTTGTCAAAGATGGGGAAGCCGTGAAAGTGCAAGGGCCGTCAAGGGGAGTCGTCGTCATGTCTGAAGAGCAATACGACGAAAGGACCAAAGCCCGGAGAAACGCCGAGCGCCTCGCCATGCTTGAGCGTTCGATGCGGCAAGCGGAAAATGGCGAGGTAATAAATAAAACCCTTGACGAGTTAAAGGCTATGGAGCGATGATCCTGTCTTTTCCCGGAGTTGGTTGGGAACATTTTCCGTCTTCGCGCGCCGAAAGCCGCTTAGGCTTGCCTTGTGGATGAAGGCGCGCGAAGACGTAAAATGATCCAAAGCGAAAAGACTGATGGCCGAAGGCGGACATTTCCGCGTTTTTTGGGATAATTGTTATTTGATGAAGTCGTCGCAAATTCTCTTGAAAACGTTCACCAGCTCCGGGTCGAAGTGACCGCCAGCCTCGGAGATGATGATTTCGACCGCTTGCTCGTGTGTCAGGGCGGCTTTGTAAGGCCTTTTCGAGATTAGCGCGTCGTAGACGTCGGTGATGGCCATCAGGCGGCCTTGGAGCGGTATGTTCAGGCCGGCCAGTCCAAAAGGGTAGCCTTTTCCGTTCCATTTCTCATGGTGGGAAATAGCCAAGGTTTTGGCGTGGTTGAGAAAATGATAGTTGTCGGGCGGCAAGTTCTGGCAAATTTTGTCGATTATTTCCGCTCCGATGGTGGTGTGCTTTTTCATGGCCTCGAACTCGGCGTTGTCCAAGGCTCCAGGTTTCTTCAGGATGGAGTCGCTGATGCCGATCTTGCCCAGATCGTGCAGCCGGGACGACTGCAAAAACAGTTCCGTGTCCCAGGTGTTGACTTCCTCGGCGTATAGTCCGGAATCGACCAGACCGTTCAGCATGATGGAGAGCCATCTTCTGGTGCGGCTGATGTGGCCGCCGGTGATGTCGTCTCGACCTTCCACCAGATCCACCACCGTTTCCATGACCGTCCCCTGAAGCATCATGACTTTTTCCATCTCCTTGGCCACCATCTTTTGGAGATTGGCGTTGAAATCCACCAGTTCCTGGCTTTTTTTCTTCAAGGCCTCCCTCTGGCTCAGGAGAGTCAGTTGAATCTCCACCCTCTTTTTCAGAATGACCTCTTCAAAGGGCTTGGTGATGTAGTCGACCGCGCCAAGGCTCAGTCCTTCTATTTCCGCCAGACTGCCGGCGTTCGAGGTCAGGAAGATGACCGGCACGTCTTTGAGATCAAGATCGGCTTTGAGCAGCTTTATGGCTTCCAGACCGTTCATGCCCGGCATGTTGACGTCCAGAAGAATGAGCGACGGTTTGACCGTCTTCAGAAGGGCGAACATTTTTTCGGCCGAGGGAACCGTGTAGACGTTTCCCAGACTGGACAGCGCCGTTTTGGCGCATTTCAGATTGGTGAGAGAATCGTCGACCACCATCAAGCTGGTTTCCCAAGAGTCGTCGGACATAAAACGTCTCCTTGGAGTTTAGTCGCCGCCTTGGAGCTTAAAAAGGCGAAGAAAGAAGAAAAGAACGGGCCTGGAACTATATTGTCGCTTTTCTTGGCGAGCGCGGCGAGCGAAAAAAACTCGCTCAGGCTGGCCGGCCAAGGTTTTTCGGGCCAAAGAAGCTTTGGCCGATGTTTTAGGCCAAAGAAGCTTTGGCCGAGGTTTTAGGCCAAAGAGGCTTTGGTCAAGGTTTTAGGCCAAAGAGGCTTCAGGGGTTTTCCGGGCTTTCTTGGAGGCCGAGCGGACGGCCGACGGAGCTCGCGATCGCCAAGGCCTCTTCGAATTCCGAGATCAGGATCTGTTCCGAGACTTGGCTGAGCTTCTCTTGCGTCTCTTGATCCGCTCTGGGCATCATCTCTTCGATGAGGCGATCCGCCAAGCCGACGTTTTTTTTCCTAAGAGCGTCCATGAGCCGTCTTAGGTCGTTGGTTTCAATCGGAACCTTCGTTTGAGACGGATCTTCCGCCTGGCGCTGGGACTGACGGCGATTTTTCAAGGCTTGACTTATCTGCCGCTGGATTTTCCGAATGGCCCCCGACAGGGAGTCGAGAGGCTCTTGGGCGAAAGCGGCGGGTTCTCCTTTTCGGCCGCGTTCTTCCAGCTTGGCGGCCATGTTGGACAGAGTCTCCGCTCCGATGTTGGCCGAGGCCGTTTTGAGAGCGTGCACGGCGATGATGAGGTTTTCCCGATCTTTTTCTCTGTCGTTCCCGGAGGGGACCTTGAGGCTGCGGGACAACTCTTCCACGTCTCTGACGAAAACGGCGAGTATTTCGCAGTATTTTTCCAAATCCCCACCGCTTCTCCTGATCCCCAGGTCGAGATCCACGTCGCCTTCGACCAGATCCGGCCAGACGCTCTTGAGGACGGAGGCGTCGCCGCCCGTCGAGCTCCGTTTCGGGAGTCTTGAGGCTTCTTCGGTCAGGCGCTTGTCCTCGGGGATCCATTTTTGAAGGATGTCGTTCAGATGCTGGCTTTCGACCGGTTTGGACAAATAATCGTCAAAACCGCTGGCCAGGAGCATCTCTCTCACCCCGATGACGGCGTTGGCGGTGAAGGCGATGGCGGCCGACTTTTGGTTGTGGGGCGAGCGGCGAATGGCCTTGATCGTCTCCACGCCGTCCAGGCCGGGCATCATGTGATCGATGAAGAGGAGATCGAATTTTTGAGCTTTGGCCTTCTCGATGGCCTCCGCGCCGCTCAAAGCCGTGGTCAGCTCCATGTTGAACGGCGACATCAGGCCGACGACCACCATGATGTTGGTTTTGATGTCGTCGACGATGAGGGCCTTGATGTCGGGGGCTTGGAAGTTGGCCTGCCTAACGGCGGCGGCCGTGGCGAAGGCCTCTTCCGAGATGCCGCCGAACGGGGCGGGGTCGGCCACCATCTGGGGAATGACGGCGGTGAATTTGGAGCCCCGGCCCAGTTCGCTCTCCACGGTTATATGGCCGTTCATGAGCTTGCACAAGCTTTGGGTGATGGAAAGCCCCAAGCCCGTGCCTTCCACGTAGCGGGTCTCATGAGAATTTTGGAGACGCACGAAGTCGCTGAAAAGACTGCTTAAGTCCTCTTGGGCTATGCCCACGCCCGTGTCTTCGACTATGAAGCGGAGCTCCACCTGCTCTTGGGCGATGACGTCGCCTTGGACGGTCAGCTTTATCTGCCCCTCGCTGGTGTATTTGACGGCGTTGGAAAGAAGGTTGGTCAATATCTGCTCCAAGCTTCTCTTGTCGCCGATCATGGAGCGAGGGACGTTGGGGTCGAAATCCGTCAGAAAATGCAGAGGCTTGTTCCTGAGTCTCTGGTGGGTCAGCTCGACGACGTCGGCCAAAAGCTTGTCGGTCCGGTAGGGGGCCAAGGTGATCCTAAGCTTTCCGGACTCTATTTTCGAAAAATCCAAAATGTCGTTGACTATGCCCAGAAGGGTGCTGCCCGCCTTTCTGATTTCTTTGACGTATTCCAAGCCTTCCAGCTTCCCGTGATCCCGCTCGGCCAGTTCGCTCAGGCCGATGATGGCGTTTAGAGGGGTGCGGATCTCGTGGCTCATGCGCGCCAGGAAGGAGGATTTGGAGCGGTTCTCCTCCTCGGAGCGGGTTTTGGCCAGGCTCAGGCGAATCAAAACGATGGAAAGGACGGCGGCCATGATTAGGCTGATGATGAGAATGACCGGAAAGAGGCCGATGACTTCGCTGTAATAGAAAGAGATCGGGGCGATGTTGCCGAGATGCCAGCCGTTTTCCAGTTGGCTGAAAAAGCCGATGTGCGCCTTGCCGTCGAGCTCGAATCGCTCGATGACGACGTCGTCGAGGTCGCGGAGCTTTTCTTCCAAATTCTCCAAGCCCGGTATCCGCGAGATGGGGATGCCGATGTAGCGCTTGTCCGGAAAGGTGAGGACGTTCAGCCGGGCGTCGGCCAGAAGCCCGAAGCCCGAGGACGCGAGCTTGAAATTGCTCACCTGGGAGATGATGGGCTCCAGAAGATAATCGATGCCGATGACCCCTCGGCTCTCCCCCTTGTTGTCGAAGACGACCATGGAGATGGCCGCCACGGATTTGCCCGTCCGGGTGTCCAGGTAGGGCTCCGTATGGTAGATGCCGTCGGTTAAAAGGGCGCCTCTCAGCCAGGCGGCCGTCTTGACGTTGAACAGCGAGCCGGGGATGAAGCCCGAGCCGTCGACGAAGTTGCCGTCCAGATAGCCGTAGACGGACACGAATATTTTTTCCATGTCCGGCTGACTGCTGAACAGAGCCGTCAGTTCGCGGAGAATTTCCAGCTGTTCGGCTGGCGGGGCGTTGCGGCTCAAGGCCAAGGAGATCATCTTGGCCGAGTGAAGCATGGCGTCTTCGTTGGCCTGGATCAGAGAACGCAGAAAATTCCTGTAGATGGTGACCTCGGCTCGACTGTAGAGGACGAGCTGCTTTTTGGCCACGGAGCTGACGTAGTAGTAGCTGACCATGGTCATGATCAGAAACGTGCCCAGAACCAGCAAGATCAGTTTAAGGTTTTTCCGAATTAGGCTTAAATATTTCATGGACGCGCCGACGAGCCGTCAATTGGGGGTTATCGCGAAATATTTGTCCGGTATTTCCACTTTGGTGGTCTCCATATAGCCTAAGCCGAAAATGTAGGTGTCCTGGTAGACCAAGAGGTAGTTGCGCAGAGGCTTGCCGCTGACCGAATCGTTTAGAAAGCTCCCGTTCCATCTGGCCCCCGGCGAAAACATGCCCAGGCATTTCAGCAAAGTCTGGATGTCGGAGACCGTCGTTTGGCCCTCGGCCAGAAGCTTGCCGAACTCGACCAGACCGGCGCTCTGCGTGAAGCCCAAAGGATAGGCCCAGGTGCCCAGTCGGCCTTTGGCTCCGGCTTCGACGACTTTTTTGTCGACCAGATCCAAAATGACGTTCCACTGGCCCAAGTAGGGCTCCAGATCTATGTCGAAGGCGGCGGGGTAGCCGGTCAAAGGCGAGGGGATGTCGGCTTCCACGAAATAGCCGCCGTATTTGGCCAACTGAACTAACAGGGGCTCGGTGTGGAAATCGTTCGTGGCGAAAAAGGCCGTGTCTTGGCCGTACTTTTCCAGCCACTTGGGCGTCTGCTCCATGATGAACAGTCTGGCTCCTTCCAGATCTTCCTCGCCCACAGGATCAGGCGCGGTCTCCTCCGCGAAGGCCAGGCCCAGATCCGCGCAGGCCTCGCGCATGATTTTTAGTCGGTGTCTAATCGATTCGTGGGCCAGGTGACGCTCGAAAGAGATGTGGACGAACGTCTTCGCGCCAAGCTCTCTGGCCGCCAAGGGCAGCAGATAGCCTCGGGAGATGTAGTCTCCGGAGACCACGAGATCGGCGGATTGCGTGATGGTTTCGGGCGACTCGTGAGGCTCTCCGGAGAGGCAGATCACTTCGGGCCGCTTGGCCTTGATCCTGGCGAAGGCCTCGGCCGTCCCCTCGATGGCCTGGTTGACCACGATCACCTTCAAGAGGGGGTCGTCGGCCACGGATTCGATGAGAGCGGCCGCGCCTTTTTCGTCATCGACCAGTTCGTTGGGGTAGACGACGTGCCGGATCAGTCCCCCGTCCTCCACGCTGCCGTAGCGGCGGATCATTTCCTGAGCCCCGATGACGTCTTCCGCCCCGTGAGTCAAATCGCCGGTGACTATGGCGATGTGGAAAGGCGGCGGTCCGGACGGCTTCTTTAGGTCGAGACCGGCCGAAAGATATTTCGGGGGAATGGTCACCCGGCTGGTGCCGAGATAGCCCCGGCCGAGAATGTAGGTGTCCTGATAGATCAAAAAGACGTTGGGGACGACTTTTAGGGACGCGTCCACGAAAAAGTTGCCGTTCCATTTGGAGCCCGGGGAAAGCTTGTCGTACAGGCTCAAGAGCTTGACCGTGTCCGACGTGGCCGTCTCGCCCAGAACCAGCTCCCGGCCGAACTCGACCATGGCCTTCACGTGGCCGGCGATGATGGAGGACGTCCAGGTGCCCAGTCTGCCCCCCGCGCCGGAATCGACGATGACGTTTTCGATTTTTTCCACCACCGTCTTCCAGTCGCCGTTGGCGCCTTCGACGTCAAGCTCCAGGGCTTCCGGATAGCCCATCAGGGGCGAAGGCTCGTCGGCTTCGACGAAGTAGCCGCCGTATTTGACGACTTGGCGGATCATCGGAGCCGTATGGGCGTTGTTGGTGGTGTAGAAGGCCGTGTCGGCCCCGTACTTTTCCAGCCAGACGGGGATTTTTTCCAAAATGAAGTTTTTGGCCCCTTCCAGACCGGCTTCGCCGGTCGGATCCGGGGCGTTTTCGTAGACGAAGGTCAGACCGAGATCTTTGGCGGCCATCTCCATGATGTAGCGCTGTCGGCTCAACGATTCGTCGATCATGTGCCTGGGAAAGGAGACGTGGACGAAAGTCTTGGCCCCCAGCTGCTTGGCGGCGTAGGGAATGAGATAGCCTCTGGAGATGAAGTCGGCGTTGACCACCAGATCGGCGACCGGGGCTATCACGGCCGCGTCTTCGTGGCTCTCGCAGACGAGAAGATAAATGTCCGGCCTTTTTTGTCTTATGCGGGAAAAGGCCTCGGCCGTGCCGGGCACGCCCTCGTAGACGACGACGGCTTTCATGAGCGGATCGTCGGCCAGCGCCTCGATGCGGGAGATGGTCGTCTCCAGATCGGCCAGAAAGGAGTCGGGGTAGGTGATGTGCTCTATGAGTCCGCCCGACTCGGCCGAGCCGTACTGCTCGATGACTTCGTTGGCGGCCATGAGGACGTCGGTGCCCTGGTGATCCGTTCCGGTGACCAGGCCGATATGGAAAGGTTCGCCTTTCGGCAGAGGCTCTCGGCCCGGCGGATTAGGCACGATGGAAATCTCTCCGCCGATGAGCTCGACCGAACTGGCTCCTTCGTTTTCGGCCGTCTTCCGGGGCGAGTCGGAGGTGGAGGAGGAAGACGAGGCCGTCTGCTCGACTCCGGTTTTGGCTTCGGAGGACGTTTTGTCGCCGCTGTCCGAGCAGGCCGAAAAACAGAGGAGGGACAGGACGATCAGGGCCAATAGACTGACGAATAACCTTGCTTCACGAAGGCGGCGGAAAAAAAACGAATTGTTCGGCATAAAGATAACCCGTTTGAGTTTTTAAAGTTGTTGGGGGCGTCACAACAATGAAAACTAAAGTTAAGGATTTGTATATGTTATGTTTTTTGCGTGTTGAAAAAGCAGGGAAAACAAAAACTATTCGTCGTCGTCGTCAATGGCCGTCGGCGAAGCAATCAGCAAAGTCGTCATCAAGGCCGTCATCAAGGCGGCCAGCAAAGCCGTCAGCAAAGCAGTCAACAAAGTCGTCGGCTATGGTTTCATCAAGGCCGCTAGCAGAGCAGTCGGCAAGCCGTCAGCAAAGTCGTCATCAAGGCTGTCGTTAAGGCCGTCAGCAAAGTCGTCGTCAAGGCTTCAGAGTTCGGCCGCAATTTCGGAATATTAGGACTGGAAAGCCGTTTCGGCCTGAGCTGCGCCTGCTCGGCCGATTCGCTCCATTAGCCGCATCTCCGAAGATAGTGTTTTGCATGATCCGGCGAAGACCTGGAGCTTCGGCAAAGGGATTAGCCTATTTCGACGCTAAATTACTGCCGGACTTTGGAAAAATAGATCCAAATCAAAGTCCCAGTCGGCGTTTTAGCGGAAGAGGAACATCTCATCCAAATAAAAATTTCATGAAATTTAGAAAGACAGAGGATGACTTCTTATGTCTGAAGATTAATTTTCACGGCTGACCGTTCACCCATCTTCAACATGTCGGTAGACTATCTGGCTTTCTTTCCAGGCCAAAAAACTGCACATTCCGCTGAATAGGCCGCAAAATCTTTTGCATAATACTATATACCATTTGGAGGAATAAATATAGAAAAAAAGAAGCCGGTTTTTCTCTCCCGCGCTCAAGGGCGAGGCGGGGAGCATTTCTCGCGTATAGGCTTGGCGACGGGGAAACATAAGGATGGATGGACCGCCGTTCGACGGCTCTCTTGTGCAAAGAGACGTTAACACGTACAATGAACCATCTAAAGTAGCGAAGTGGGATGTTAATCGTCTGGTCCCGGACCAGAGCAACGGGCCGGAGCGGAACAAGCTCGCCGATTCTGGACAAGAGACTCTCGGAAAGAGTCGTTCGAGCGCTTCCGACGCCGCCCTATGGGCGGCGTCAACGGCGATTGCCTTTGGCCGGACGGAGGCGAGACCCTCGGCCGTTTCCGAACGACCAAGGGGGATTTTGGGACATTAAGATTTCGGACGTGGAGAGTCTGGACATTGGGAGTCCGGATTTGGGGGAGTCCGAACTTTGGAAGGTTCGAACTTGGAGAGTTCGGACATTGAGATTTCGGATCTGGAGAGTCCGGACACAGGGAGTCCGAACTTGAAGAGTCCGGATTTGGGAGAGTTCGAACTTGGATAATCCGGACTTGTGCGAGTCCGGAAGATTCTAAGGCTGCTGCGGCTCGTCGAAGTCTCTTCGAAGTCTCTTCGGAGTCTCTTCGGAGTCTCATCGAAGTCTCTTCGAAGTCTCAACGAAGTTTTTTCGGGGGAGCATTTCGAACTTTTTTTTAGAAAAATCATCGTTTTTTTTGGCCTTTCGCCAAGGCGGCGAAGGCTAATCGGTCAGTTTACATCCTTTTTTTTGTCGGCGAGATTTTTCCCGCGCAAGTTGGTCTTCGAACCGGCCTCCGTTCGCCAAAGCGGCGAAGGCGAATCGGTCAGCTTACATCCTTTTTTTTTGTCGGCGAGATTTTTCCCGCGCAAGCTGGTCTTCGAACCGGCCTCCGTAGCCTTTGGAGCGGAGAGCCGGGAGGCGACTTTCATCGGATCTGTTTCGGCCTTTTCTCGGGGGGCCGCCATGGAGTCTTTCAATGACGACTTTGTTTTCATCTCAGGTCGGCAAGTCGGCCGAAGAGGTCAAACAGACCACAGTTGACGGCGAAAATGTCCAAAAGGAGAAGCTCGTTCCGGAACAGGGCCAGCGCGGGTCATCTTCCGTTTTCGTTCCGCCTGCCGGCTCGACGCCGGACTCGGGGTCGCAGCCAATGATTGACGTCCAGAATCAGTTCGACAGCCGCCGCATAAAGATAGATCAGGTCGGCGTCAAGAACATACGCTATCCCATCAGCGTCAAGGACAGGGACAGCGGCTCCCAGCGAACGGTCGCTTCGGTGAACATGTACGTGGAACTGCCTCACCACCACAAAGGCACCCACATGTCCCGCTTCATTGAGATACTCTCCCAATACAGATACAGCATTTCCAGCAACACCGTGCCTTCCATTCTGGCGGCCATGAGAACGAGACTAGACGCGGCGGCCGCCCATCTCGAACTTAGTTTCCCCTTTTTCCTGGAAAAGATAGCGCCGGTGACCAGAGCCGTCGGCCTGATGGAATACGGTTGCGTTCTGGCCGGCAGGGCCACGGACGAAGAGACGGAGATAACCGTTTCGGTTAGGGTCCCGGTCACCACCCTCTGCCCCTGCTCCAAGGAGATAAGCTCTTACGGGGCTCACAACCAGAGGGGGGAGGTGACGGTGACGGTGCGCTACGATCACTTTTTCTGGCTGGAAGATCTGATTCGGCTGGTCGAAACGTCGGCCTCCAGCGAGGTCTATTCCCTTCTGAAGAGGGCCGACGAGAAACTGGTCACCGAGACCGCTTACGACAACCCCAGATTCGTCGAGGACGTCGTCAGGGAGGTGGCCGTCAAGCTCATGGCCGAGCCGAACTACGTCTGGTTCTCGATCGCCGCCGAAAATTTCGAATCCATTCATAATCACTCCGCCTACGCTTATCTCGAATACGCCAGACCGTCGGAAGGTTTGGAAGGTCAAGAGGACGAGAATGAAGCTTTAAACGGCTCTCGCCGTTCCTTTCCCGCCGCTGGAGGGGCTCGCGCCTCGGGCGCCTCGGATGAAGAGGCGAAGGGCCTCGGGCCCGACAAAAACGCTCCCGTAGGAAAATGTTCGGCCGGAGAGCCTCTGGCCTCAAAGTCGATGGAGCCCAGCGAGCCTGACGCCGATGGCCAGACAGATCCGACTGGCCTGAAAGGCGAACCAAGCCAGGAAATGGCTTGACTTTCCCCCAAAAAAAAGATCCGGTTGTCTGAGTCAGTTATGTTTTTTTTGAGAAAAGACTAAATCCTGACGCCTGGATTGCCCAAAGAGTCTTCTTGCGCTCCAACAGTTTGAGGGTTGAAGGTTGAATGGTGAAGTTCGACGGTTGAAGGTCGAGGCTTGAAGGTTGAGGGTTGATGCTCGAAGGCTGAAGGTTGAGGCTTTAAGGTTGAATGGTGAAGTTCGACGGTTGAAGGTCGAGGCTTGAAGGTTAAGGGTAAAGT
>JAIRTO010000178.1 GCA_031254895.1 Deltaproteobacteria bacterium | reverse complement strand
GGCGAAGGCACGGAAGTCGACCGTGAAAAAGCCGTCTACTGGTACAAGAAGGCCGCCGAGCAAGGAGATGCCCGCGCTCAGCACAATCTGGGCCTGTCTTATTACAATGGCGAAGGCGTGGCGGAGGACAGAGATTTGGCCAAACGCTGGCTGACCGAGGCGGCCGACAGGGGGGAAGAAAAAGCCGTTGAAGCTTTGAAAGATTTGTTCGGGACGACCGACGGCCTTTAGGTTACAGGCCAGTCTGAAGCGCCGGAAAATGACGGCGGCCCCAAACTGCACTGCTTGGCTGACCGCTTGGCCGCTCCTTGAAGCGGCTTCGGAGCCGCTTGGAGCCGCTTCCGCCAACAGGGCGGAACTTCTTCCGGCCGAAAATCCGGTCGCCCGACTTTTGCCGCCGGAGAGTCGACCCGTCCATATTACTATTGAATGTCTGACCGTTTACGCCTTATAATGTCTGACCGTCTTGTTTTACGAGCATAACGAACCAAAATGGAATGTCCGGCTTGTCTTTTGGTCGGAATATCTTCGCGGAAAGCGTCCCGCTGCGCCGAAGGACTCTGATATGTTCGAGAAAACGGCAGCCGGAGCCTCCGCAGGCTCCATCTCCATCATTTTTTTCGCCAGTTTTTTCGTCGCCGAGCTGTTCGCCAAATTCGCCTCGGCGATTTGGCTTGACGGCCAAAGCCGAAACGCGATTCGCCGAATCGAAACGCGTCCGGCTGAACCGCGTCCAACCGCTCCGCGTCAAGACGCCCTCGGCGGCGTCGCCAAGGGCCGAATCGCCGGGCTCTCAATCATTGTGGCGCTCGTCGCGAGCTGTCTTTTTTTTAGCCCTTCCGCCCTGGCCGAGATCGATCGGAATTTGCTGGACTTGGCCAACAGAGGCGACGCCGAAGCTCAGTTCCAAGTCGGCGTCAGTTACGACAAAGGCCTCAACGGCGCCCCGACGGATCACAGAAAAGCCGCGGATTGGCTAAAAAAAGCGGCCGAGCAAGGCCACGTCAAAGCCATTTACAGTCTGGCCGTCTCTTACGACATCGGCGAAGGCGTTCCCGTCAACGATCAAATGGCCGTCTACTGGTACACCAAAGCCGCCGAATTGGGCGACGCGGCCTCGCAATACAATCTGGCCTTGATGCACTTGCAGGGCGAAGGAACTCCCGTCAATCAAAAGACGGCGCTTTATTGGCTGACCAAAGCCGCCGGACAGGGCCATGCCATCGCCCAGCACAATTTGGCGGACGCCCTCGACTACGAAGGCAACACGACGGAAGAACTGGCCGCCGCCACCCATTGGTACACGAAAGCCGCAGAGCAAGGGCGGGCGGGGGCGCAGCTGAAATTGGCCGAAATTTACCATTTCGGCAGAGGCGTCGAAATTGATTTCGCCAAGGCGGCGCATTGGTACCAAAAGGCGGCTATGCAGGGATTGGCCGAAGCCCAATACAGTTTCGCCTTGTTGAGCGAAATTGGCTTAGGACTCCCCGAGGACGCCGCTCTAGCCGGACTTTGGTATGAAAAGGCGGCTTTGCAGGGTCACGTCTTCGCTCAATGCCGGTTAGCCTATATGTACGCGGAGGGGAGAGGCTTCCCGGAGGACAAGAAAAAAGCCTTTCAGTGGTTCGAAAAGGCGGCTCTGCAAGGCGGCATGATGGGTCAAAACGCCGTGGCCGGAATGTACGCGCGCGGGGAAGGAATTTCGGCGGACAAGCAAAAAGCCGCGTATTGGTACGAAAAAGCGGCCAGGCAGGGCGATCCGGACTCGCAATATGCTCTTGGCCTTCTTCTGATCGAAGGAGCGGCCGGGGAGAAAGATCCGGCCAAAGCCATCTTCTGGCTCAGCAAGGCGGCGGAACAGGAACATTTGGAGTCCATGCACCAGCTGGGACTAATGTATCATTACGGCTCCGGCGTGGAGACGAATCCGGCGTTGGCCAAATCCTGGCTGACCCTGGCGGCAGAAAAAGGCTGGCCGGACGCGGCGAGGGATCTGGCCAAGATGTATCCTCCGGAAACTCCGCCGACTCCGCCCGCCGCTCCGTCTCGTCCCGCTCCGGCGGCTGGCTCCATGTCCAAAATCAAGAGGGCTTTGCTTTCCATTTTGTAGCGGGGCCAAAAAATTAAGACGGCGACTGTCCGGAGTCGCCGGTTCTAGAACCGTCGGCGATGACGGCGACCTTTCAAGCCCTTCCCGCCGGGGAGAGGTTTAGGTAAAAACCGGGAACTTTTGAGGCTTCCAGCAAAAAAGCCTCCCTATTCTCTTCGAAATCTATGCGGCTGAAGCCGGCCTCCAAAAACAGCCGCTCCAGACGGAAAGGACATGGGCGAGGTTCTTCGGCCGGGGCTCCAGGGGCGCCGTGAGCGATGATCGCCTTTCCGCCCGGGCCCAAGACTCGAAAGAACTCTTCGGCCGACGGGGCCATGTCCCCCAGAGACAGAAAGGACGACCAGCACAAGACGACGTCCAGACTGCTGTCGGGAACGGGGATGGCGCTGGATTTGGCCTTCAGAAGAACGACCCAGTCGGCGTCGTAGCGAGACACGTCGCCGAAGGCGTCGGGCCGATCGTCCAAAATCAGGAGCTGACCGGCCAGCCCCAATTTGAGGCGAAGATTCGGGAGAATGCCCGGAGCCGCCAGGCCGGCCATCAGCACCCTTTGGCCGAAACCAAGGCCGAGCCTTTCGATGAGTTTTTGGGCCGGACTGGCCAACCCCGCCAGGCCGGCCAAGTTTTGTCCATAACTTATGGAGTTGGCGGCCAAAAAAAGCTGCCGATAGGGATCTCTCAACATTTAGGCTCCTTTTCAGAAAGTCTGCAAATTCTCCATTATCAGCTGAAAAAATCCTCGCCAAAAAAAAAGACCATTGTTTCAGTCGCTTCAGGACCGAAAAAATGGCCTCCCAAACCATGAATGCGGGCAACAAATAGGCGTCAAACTGATTCATGAGCGGTCCGAGGCGCTTCTGCGCCCCAGAGGTCGCCGCTGACGTCGATTCGCCGACGTCGACGACCTGGCCATGAACTTTACGGGACGTCGACCTATGACGTCGACATCGAAAAAGCCAACTCGAAACGTGGACGAACTCAGTCTCAAGCTTTAAATTAATCTATCATCAAACGATTCTCATGTCAAAAAGCCGGGCCCTCAGGTCAGAAAGTTAGGCCTCAGGTGAAAAGTCAGGGGTCTTATCCAAAAGTCGCGCGTCAAGTCAAAAAAGTCATCTCAGCGGCCGATGAACGACCAAAGCGGCTTCAAGGAAAAATTCTCGTTGAAACAGTTATTTTGGCGACTTCTTCCGATGAACGGCCAAAACGGCTTTAAGGAAAACTTATCGCCAAGACGTTTCATTTGGCGACTTCTTCCGATGAACGGCCAAAACGTCTTTAAGGAAAATTATCATCGAAACAGTTATTTTGGCGACTTCTTCCGATGAACGGCCAAAACGTCTTTAAGGAAACTTCTCATCGAAACACTTATTTTAGCGACTTCTTCCGATGAACGGCCAAAACGTCTTTAAGGAAAATTATCATCGAAACAGCTATTTTGGCGACTTCTTC
>JAIRTO010000036.1 GCA_031254895.1 Deltaproteobacteria bacterium | reverse complement strand
CCAAGGAAAAATACTTGGCCAGCCGGAAAGGCTTCTCCACCTTGCCCAGACGGGCCTCGTCCCAGGTCGAGGCCAGAATTCTTCTGGTCTCTTCCAAAGTTTCCGCCTGATTGTCTTCTTGTCCCTCCTCCTGGCTTTCAGACAGGCCATCAGCCTGGCTCTCCGTCAGACTCATGGCCTGATTTTCCTCCTGACTCTCCGCGAAGACATCAGCCTGCCTCGCCGTCAGCCTATCAGCCTGATTTTCCTCCTGACTCTCCGCGAGGCTATCAGCTTGGCCCTCAGCCTGACTATCAGCCTGGCTTGCCAACCCGTCGCCAGTTCGGTTCTCCCTTCGCGGGACGTCCGTCGGGACGTCCCGCGAAACGTCGGCCGACCGCCCTCCCGTAAAGCCTTCGCGTGAAGCGTCAGAGGCTTTGGCGGTCGGCCGAGAGGCGGCCTTGGAGCTTTCGCTTTGCTCCTCGGCGGATTCGAGCGGAAAAGAATTCTTGGCCATGAATCGTGGTCTCAGACGAGGCGCCGTGGATCGGATTTAAGGCCTTTATCGTAGCGGGCCTTCATCTCTTCGAAGCCTTCGCGCCCCATCAAGCCGTAGGTGAATTTTTTGCCGAGCTCGACGCCGGGCTGATCCAGGGGATCGACCCCATAGAGGCTGCCGGAAACGATCGTGGCCAGCATCAGGGTCTGCAGGAGATAACCCACCGTCTGCGGGCTGACGACCGAACAGAGAAGAGTCATGTTGGGCCGACGGTTTTCCGCCAGGGCTCTGGCGGTGCCCTGACGCTCGAAATTCAGGAGGTCGCCCAGACCCCGGCCGCTCAAGTAGGCCAATTCCGGCTGATCTTGGAAGAGGCGGGGGATCTTGACGTTGGCGCGATATTTCTCCACCCCCAAAAAGCAGACGATCTTGTCTTCCGGCCCTTCCATGTACAGTTGCAGCTGAGAATGCTGGTCGGTGGCTCCCACCGCCTTGATGGCCGTCTGCCCGGCGGGCGGGCCGCCGTCGGCCCGTTCGGCTTTGCCCAAGGACTCGTTCCACAGCTGGCCGAACCAGTCGGACACCCTGGCCAACGAATCGGCGTAAGGCATCATGACCAGCGAACTCCCATTTTTAAAGCTTCTCAGTTGGTGGTTCAAGCCGGCGAAGAGCAGAGCCTTGTTGCTCATGACCGGTTTTTCGAAATCTTCCTGGGCCGCTCTGGCCCCGGCCAGGAGCTTGGCCACGTCGACCCCGACCATGGCCAAAGGGGCCAGGCCGACGGCGGTGAAGACGGAGAACCGGCCGCCGACTCCAGGCGGTATGGACAGACTGTCGCTGAAGTCGTAGGGGCTGGAGGCCATCAACTTGTTCAAAACTCCCTTTTCCGGATCGGTGACGAACAGGACGTGGTCTTTGACGGATTTCCGGCCCAGCTTCTTCTCCAATTTCTCCGTGACGATCATGAATTGACTCATGGTCTCCGCCGTGGCCCCGCTCTTGGAGATGACGTAAAAAAACGTCTTTTTGAGATCCAGACCGTCCAGCAAAACCTCGAAGCTCTCCGGATCGATGTTGTCGGCCACGCGCAGCCGAGGCCAGCCCCTTGTTTCGTCAGGCAGAGAGTTGTGATTGAGAGGTCTCAAGGCGGAGAAGACGGCGTTGGCTCCAAGGGCGCTGCCGCCGATGCCCAGAACCACCGCATCGTCGTATTTTTTCCGGCCTTCCGTCGCCAGACGGCGGCAGAGGGAAGCCATCTTCGCGTCGAAAGGCAAATCGGCGAAGGGGTACAGGCCTTTGGCCTTTCGGCGAAGGAAGCTCTTTTGGGCGTAAGTCAAATGACGCTTCATCGCCTCCAGTTCAGTCCGACCGAGGCCTTTGTCCGCGCCCACCACCTCGGCGGTCACATTGTTGTAGTCAAGAGTCAACAACTTCGATTCGTCCCCGGCTTCAGATTTCTTGACCATCTTTTTCACCTCCGGTTGATAAAATAGCGAGTTTTGAACATGTCTCGTCTCGACGAACCGTCATGACGCGTCCTTACGCATCGTGACGCGTCGTGACGCAACTGGCGCATAAAGGGGCCAAAGGCGTTCGCCGCCGAAAAAAAACGGCGAAAAGCGTCGACAAAAGAAAGATCATCTCCAAAAAATAGACTTCATCGTCAATAGATGGACTTCGTCGTCAAAACGGACAGGCGACCACGAAAAAACATCGAAAAAAAAACGGCTATGGCGCTCAGGCGCCGAATTGAAAAGGCGACTTTGGCTTTACGGCTAAAGCCCAAAATTCTTGTGGAGCGAGGGGTCTTAAGAGGCCGCCTGCGTCTGGACGGGCGTCGACCTGGTCTTCCAGATCGACCTATTTTTCAGATCAATCTAGCCTTCCGGAACGCCCTATCCTTCCCTGGCCGGCCCATTCTGCCGGCAGGGGCAACGGAGGTCGTCGGCGTTTTTCCCTTTTGATGGCGGCCCCCTATTTTTCAGGCCAAACTTATGGAGCCTCTGATTATCGGGCGATGTTGACAGCCTCTCGGCCCAAGAGTACAATCGTTAGGAAAGAGAAAGGGATTTTTGGTTTTTCGCGCGGCCGGGAATAGGCGCCAGCCATCAAACGGGCTGTTTTTCGGCCTCAAAAGCTTGTTCAGATCTTTTCGGCAAAACTCTTTCAGGCATAACCCGCGTCTTTTGGCCGCCGTTCGATCTTCGGCCGTTATTCGCGCCTTTGACGAAAAGTGGAAGCCGCCTGTCTTGACCATGTTACGAGGGTCGGCTTTTTTTCACAAGCCCCAAAAAACCTTTCGTCCATGCCGGCGGGTCGGCCGCCAGGTTCGATTGAAAGGCCAAGAGCCCAAAAAGATTTGTCGGACAAGGCTCTAACAGCCGACTCGTTTTCGCGGACTCGTCTTCGTAGACTCGTCTTCGCGGACGAAAAACTGCGGAAGACCTGACCTTGGCCTCCTCTGACGACGCATTTTTTTTCAAATTCAAAGCCGACAACGAGCTATACGGCGGCCAACGGCCATGGGAGCCGAAATTATAATCGGCCCTTTTTGTCTCCAAGCCTACGGCTCGCCTATCGGCCGGCGTCTCGTTCATCACGTTCCTGCCTGCATCATTAGAGATTGCGGCTGGTTCTGTCTCAACCGCCCGCCAACAGACGATCCGGATGGCAGTCATGGTCGAAGAAATATTGCAGAAACTGGCCAAGCGCGTGCTG
>JAIRTO010000023.1 GCA_031254895.1 Deltaproteobacteria bacterium | reverse complement strand
CCAAAAAAGGTTCGCCCCTCGGCTCGCCCAACCGGCTTTTTCCCGGCCAACCCAGCAGGCGCCGAGTCTGCGTCCCCTCGTCGGCCGGCCGCGCCCGTCCGGGCGGGCCAGCCCGGACGGCCTCGCCTGACGGCCTGGTCGACTGGCCAGCAGCCGACGGGTCAACCTTTGCCGCCGGGCCCGGTCAAGAGGCCAGCCGGCTTTTCGGCCGAAAGCGGAACGACGGCGGCCTCGGACGGCGGCGCCCCCTGGTTCCCCCGCGAGAATTTTAGAGCTAAACCCGATCCTTGGTCCATCTTGTCTGGTCGGCCAGACGGCGTTTTTAGCCAAGGCACGATTCCTTTTCAGAGCTCCGGCCCGCCTGCCCCGGTTCGAACGGCCCAAAACCCCGTCCAGACTTCCGGTCAACCGACCAGTTCCCTCGATTGGATGAACTCCGCCACAAGCCTGGAAGAGCTTAACGCCGCCTTGAAATCCTGCCAGAACTGCTCCTTGGGCAAAACCAGAACAACCTTGTTTCCCGGCCAGGGCACGCCAAGGGCGAAGCTTTTCATAGTCCTCGATCCTCCCGTCGGCGAGGACGTGACCGAAGGGCGCGTCCCATCCGGCCCCAGAGCTGAACTGCTGCGCAACATCATCGTCAAAGGCTTGAAGATGGATCCCTCGGAGGTCTACGTCACCTCCGTCTGCAAATGTCCGGGCACGGACGAGTTCATCCCCGAAAAAGGCCCCCTGTCAGCCTGCTTCAAAATCTTGGCCAAAGAAATTCAGCTGGTCATGCCCAAGGTCATCCTGACCATGGGGCCGTCCGCCGGCTGCACGGTCAGCCGACAGAACACCCACATGGAGCTGTTGCGAAAAAAGCGGCTCGTTCTGGGCGCCTCCAAAATTCCTTTGCGCATGACTTTCGGCTTGTCGATCATGGTCGACGACGACGTCGTGAAGAGGCAATGTTGGCAAGATCTCAAAGGGGTTCTGCAACTTTTGGCCAAACCCTGACCAAGCCCTTCGTTGCCTGTATTCCGATAAAAAGCGGCGGCTTCCGCCTGTCCGCCCACAGCCCACAACTGGCAGCCGATGCCGGTTGCCGGCAACGGCTTTAGTCGAAATTCCCTCCCTTGGCTTCTCCGTCTCTTTTTTTGGCGAACTCGGGCGAAACCCAAAAACGACCTTCGCACCAGAAATCGTCCTTAGCCGCAACAACGGCCTTGGCGGCCTTTGACGCGTCTTTCCTGACACTTTTTCACGGGTGCGCTTTTCCGAACGCATCTTTTCGAACTCATCTATTCGGACGCCTCATTCCAGACGCTTCTTCACGGACGCGCTTTTCCGCCCGCTTCTTTCCAAACGCATCTTTTCGGACTCATCTTACCGTCCGTTCCTTTTCGGCCTTTTATTTTCAGCCGTTTCTTTTCGTCAGCGAACAAATGCAATATAATGGCTTGTGCCTCGTTAAAGCTTCCGTTTCGAAGCTTTCGCCAAAAAGAGCTTTTTCTGGCTTTCGGCCTTCGCGCTCGCCTATCTAAAGGAGCCTTTCTCCAGGTCGAAGCGATATTGGCTCTGCAAAGGCGTCTCTCCACTCCGTCACGATTATGGCGATCTAGCCGATGACGGCTTTTTCGCCCTTTCGCCAACTTGGCTTTCCACCGGAAGGATCGAACGAACTCCGGCTCTTTTCTGTAATATAAAAGAGGCTTTTTATGGGTTTAGGTTTCCGCGAGATACTCGTCATTTTGCTGGTCGTGCTGATCATCTTCGGCGGCAAGAAGCTGCCGGAATTAGGTCGCGGCTTGGGCAAGGGCTTGAGCAATTTCCGAAAGGCTCTAGGGGAAAAGGACGAACCCGAATCCGCTCGAAACGACGAGTCTCAGTCGGACAAAGAGACCAAGGCGTAAGAGGACGTTAGGCGATGTTCGGCCTCAGCATGGGCGAGTTGGCGGTGATCGCCGTCGTGGCTCTGGTTCTCTTGGGACCGGACAAACTGCCTAAGGTCATGCGCTTTCTGGCCAGAGGCTACGCCTATTTGACCAGAATGAAGATGGAGCTCAATCGCGCTTTCGAAGAAAACGTCGGTTCTTTGGATCCCCGGCTTTGGGAGAAAGATCTGACCAAGCTGGCCCCGGAGCTCTCCGATCTGAAAAAAGATCTGAAGGCTCTCGAACAAGAAGCCGGACTAGCGGCGACGACCGAACAACTAAAAAAAGAAAATCCCGCCGAACCGGACTCCGAGCCGTTCGGCCCCGTCAAGGCGGTCAGCGCCGAGCCGGTCGGCCTCATCAAGACCTCCGAGCCGATTGACCTCGTCAAGACTGCCGAGCCGGTTGGCCTCGTCAAGACTGCCGAGTCGGTTATCCCTGTCAAGGCAGCCGGCGCCGTCGGCGCCGCGTTGACCAGCTCGGTTCCCTCGTCGCCTGATTCTTCGGACGAATCAGCCGGTTCCGCCAAAGACGTCGAAAACGTGAACAAGATCTGATGAACTCGGCGGAACGGGCCTATTGGCCGAGACTTTTGGCCTATGTCGGAGCCTTGAGGAAAAAACAGGTTTAGCTGTTTTTTTCGGGATCTAAGAATTTTCTTGGGCATCAAAAGAAGACATGGAAACCCGAGAAACATAAAAAAACCGAAAAACCCTAAAAAACAAAAGAAAATAAGAGAAACCGACAACCCCTAAAAACTTAAATAAACTTAAAACACCGCAGGGATCAAACAAAACTGTCCGATTATGCATCTGGTTCCCCGCGCCTCTTCGGCCGCCAAATTGAAAACCTGTCAGGCCAAAAAAACGGACAGAGCCGAATGGATCAAACCGAACGTACCTGACCGGCGGAGTCGCTGAGCCGGCTATTTCTTTTTGGGCCGGATCCCCAAAAAAATTTTTTTACTTCTGTCAGGCATCAAAAACTTAAGCGTCGCTTTTTCCCCAAAGCGAGCGATTTTATTCTTACCTGAGGCTGCGCCATGTCGCCGATTCCCGTCATAGAACTAAAGGGCCATGGCCTCGAGCTGGGCCGCGCTCACGGAGAAGAGCTTCGCGACCAAATCCGACGTTTCGTCGAGGTCATCGTCGATCTGAACGTCAAAAACATTCCCGTCCCTTCTTCGCGCGAGGATCTTTTGGGCCTATGCGGCGCCAGCTTGAGCCATATCGAGAGATATTCTCCAGAACTTCTGGCCGAGATGAAAGGCATCGCCCAAGGAGCCGGGGTGGATTTCCAAGAGGTTCTGCTCTTGAACTGCTTTTTGGAATTGAACGACTTACGAGCCCCCATGCTCTCTCAGAAGCTGACTTCTCGCCGGAGCTTCGCCTGCACCACCTTCAACTTGAAGAAAAGGGCCACCAAAGACCGCGCTCCCAGACTTGGCCAAACCTACGACATGGAGCTTCTTTTCGCCGACTACACGGTGGTTCTGAAAATATCGACGCCGGGCCGGCCTTCCCGAACCGTCTTTTCCTTGGCCGGAGTTCTGGGCTTGAACGGGGTCAACAGTCAGGGCATATCTCTGGTCATCAACAAGCTGGTTCCCACCGATTCCAGGCCTGGGGTCATCTATCCGGTTTTGGTCCGGCAGGCTTTGGATCAGGTGCGCATCGGCGACGCTCTGGCCGCTCTGGCCTTCGCTCCAAGGGCCTCGGGCCTGTGTTATCAGCTCTCTGGCCCTGACGGCGTGGCCTTCTGTCTGGAGACGACCGCCGCCCGTTTCGAGCTCTTGCCTTTCCAAGGCTTCATCGCTCACGCCAACCATTACCTCAGCCCGGCATTGAAGCCTCTGGAAGCCGACTGGCTGACCCACGGCGGCTCCTACGCGAGACTGGAGGCGGCGGATAATTTTCTGGCGGACAATTTTGGCGACCTGGACGACGAAGCCCTTAAATCTCTTTGCCGCAACCACATCAACCACCCGCGCGGCATCTGCGCCCATTATTACGAGGACGAGGAGGAGCACGAGAAGATGGCCACCATTGCGGCCGTCGTCATTAACCCCCAAAAAGCCTCCATGCTTCTGTGCGGCTGCTTCCCCTGCCGGAGCGAGTTTCAGGAAATTAGTCAGGAGCTCACTTTCGACCCGTCCGTCGACCCGGGCCTTCGCTCGTCGTCGGCCCGGTCGTCTTCGTCTTTTCCTTCTCCTTCTCCGACTTCTTCCCCTACATCTGCCTCCGCGTCGACTTCGGCTCCGCCTCAATCAACCGAACCAGGCCCCGGCGAGGAAGATTTTTTCGCAAAAACTTTTCTCGAGGCCAGGAAAAATAAAAAGTGAGCCTCGCGCCAGAGCCGAAAAAGCCGTCGTCCTGCGCCGACGCCGCCCCGGTCAACGACCAGAAGGTCGAATCGGCCTCCGCCCCGGCGGCGGCGGCCGAGCCCGGCTTTTTGGATCACCTGGCCGAACTGCGCCGTCGACTCATTTATTGTCTGATCCTGACGACCATCCTGTCCGCCGTCGCCTGGAACTTCGCCGACGCTCTTCTGGGTCTCATCATGGAGCCGGTCTTGCGCTGGCTGCCGGAAGACCGGAGTCTGATTTACACCGGGCTGCCGGACGCCTTTTCCATCACCTTCAAGACAAGTCTTTGGGCCGGAGTCTTGGCCAGCGCCCCCTTTTGTCTTTATCAGCTCTGGGCTTTCGTCGCTCCGGGCCTAAAAGAGGAAGAGCGGGCCAAGGTTCCTCTTCTGACTGGCCTGGCCACGGCTCTTTTTCTGGCCGGAGCCGCCTTCGCCTATTTTCTGGCGTTTCCCATAACCTTCAAATTTTTTCTGACCTTCTCCTCCGAAGCCATGCGGCCCCTTCTGGCCGCCGACCGCTATCTGTCTCTGGTCATGAGCCTGATGCTGGCTTTCGCCCTGGCGTTTCAAATGCCGCTCGTCCTGACGTTTCTGGCGGGCCTGGGCTTAATCGGTCCGGAATTTCTCAAAAAGAACCGCTCTTACGCCATCATCGTCATTTTCATCGTCGCCGCCGTCCTCACCCCGCCTGACGTGGTCAGTCAGATTTTTTTGGCCGCGGCCCTCATTGTTCTGTACGAATTCAGCCTCCTGATGGTCGCCCGCCAAGCCAAAGCCCGCGCCGAAGACGACGTCGACTCGCCGGAGGATGAAGAAGATTAAAAGGACTAAGCCAGAGGACTAGTGGTAGTGGTGGTGGTGGCAGCAACAGCAGGAATAATAGCAGCGGTAGAAGCGGCAGGCGGAAGCCGATAAACGAAAAAAGCCTCCTCACGAGCGAATCCGCCGACGAGAAGGCTTTTTTGGGTTTGGGCCAGACTTGCGGCGCCAAAAAGCGCGGACCCGCCAGTCAAACCGAAACTTTTCCGCTAAAAAAACTGAATTACTTGAAGGAATCCAGAACGGCCTTGGCGCCGGTTTGGGCCACTTCGGTGTCGTTGGCGACCGAGCTGCCGGA
>JAIRTO010000011.1 GCA_031254895.1 Deltaproteobacteria bacterium | reverse complement strand
AAATGGAATGGCTCGCGCATGACCTCGCCGAAAAGAACCTCGAAGAAAGAGAAAGATGCGCCATTCTGGCCAGAACGCCTAAAATGCTTGAGAAAATGGGGCAGAAACTATTTTTGGCCAATATCCCCGCCTACTTTCCCGGTCGCAATAGGGACTTTCTGAGCGCTCCGTTTAGAATGCTTTTGGCCATATTGCGTTTGGCTAATCGTCAAAGCGACAAGAAAGCTCTGGCTCAGCTGAATAAAGCTTTTTTTGAGCTGGAAGGCGCGGACGTTTCTCCGTCGGAAATAACGTTTCGGGCCTCAACCGGCGGACTGGACTGGCTGCGAGCTTGGTTGGCGGCGGTCAAAGATCTGACTGATTTGGCGCCGGAGACCCGCCGACTTCTAGAGAGCGACATTAACCCGCTTATTAATTCTCTAAGTTATGACGGGTTTTCCAAGGCCCTGTTGGAATGGGCCAGAAAGCGACAGAATTCAGGGGCGCAAGCCGAGGCGGACTTCAACGAATTTGCGGCAGAGACGAAAGCTTGGAACCGCGTCTTGTCCGAAATTGGCCGGAAATATGCCGGCGAGGCCGTGACTTTGCGTCAATTTTTGCGCGAACTCGATCTGGCTCCCCAAACGCCCCCCAGAGAGAAAGGCGCCGTTTCTTGCTTCACCCTTCAGGCCTCCAAAGGCCTGGAGTTTGAACATGTTTATCTAATGTGCCTAGTCGAAGACGAATTGCCAAGTTGGGCGGCTGTCAGGAAAGGAGAAGGCTCTCGGGAAATGCAGGAGGAGAGGCGCGACTGCTTCGCGGCCATGACCAGGGCTCAGACCAAGCTGACCCTGACTTTCTCGGCGGAAGTTTTCGGCTGGCGGAAAGACCCGTCGCGCTTTCTGACCGAAATGGGGTTCGACGTCAACGGCTGACGCTGGCTGTTTCGGAAGTCTGGAGTTTTTTTTTCGGCTTTTTTTTTGCGCCGCTTCTCGTTCCTGCCGAGGCGACTGAAGCTTCATTCGGCCTCTCTGGCCTATTTGTCTTCCGGATCAAGGAGCCGAGAGACTGACCGACCAGCGGCCAAGGCTCCAAAAAAGCCCAATTGAAGGGCTTTCTTTTCCAAAAGGCTCTTAAGCGTCTGCCGGCGAATGCCGGCGAATGCCGGCGAAAAAGAACGCTGGTTTCGTCGGCGCCGCCCTGACGTTTCTCGCCCAAACCCGTCCGCCGACTGGTCGTCCATGAGAGCGACAGGCGCCAATTCGACTGATTTTTGGTTAATCTGAGAACCATCTGAAGCCAGATTCTCAAAAAAAGTAGAATACCTTTGTATTATCGGCTATAATGACGGCACAAAGTGGACAACCTCCGTTCTGACGCTTGTTTTTTAGAGCAGATCAGGCGACAGGAGGTTGGCGACATGACGTCGTCCACAGGAGGTTGGCTGAAGTTCAGGCGTCCACTGATTTTTGGCCGCTTTTGGGCTCTGGGGCTCTTTCGATGACCAGAAAACGGAGTTGTCCAAAACGTCAGATTGTATCCGCCTTTTTTCTAATTGTTTCTCCTCGTTTTTCGACAGTTTTCCAATCGTCTTTTTTGGTAGCCTTTGAATTGACCGTAAAAGTGTTTTGAGAACCTTAAATGTGGCCGATTGAAGCGATTTCAATTATCCAATTGCCTTGAACCGGAGAGCCTGGCTTTTTCTGAGGTGTTTTCCTCGACATCGTTGGCCATGGCTTTTCGTTTATCTGAAAGGTGACGGAAATGATCTGGACCAAGAGCCTGGAAACGGGCGTTCCGAAGATTGACGAACAGCATAAGGAGCTTTTTAGGCAAGCCGACATCTTGGTCGACAAGAGTCAGCAAGGCAAAGTCAACGAGACCCTCAACTTCCTGAAGTCCTACGTGGCCAAGCACTTTTCCGACGAAGAGATTCTTCACCGGGTCAGCGCCTACCCCAAGCTCGATTTCCACAAGAAGCTGCATGAGGACTTCAGCAAGTACTATCGCGAGCTCTACGGGCAGTATCAGGCGGCTCCCAACAAGCAGCCCGTGCTGATGAGCATCAACACGGCCGTGGTGGGCTGGCTCCGCGAGCACATCATGAAGCACGACAAGGAGTTCGCCGTCTACTACCTGGAGAAGCAGAAGACCGGCAAATAATCAGGAGATGACGATCCAGCCGTGATTCCCCTACAAGACAATTCGGCCTTGACGCTGACCGCCCCGCTGGCGGCGGAGTCCGCCGCCTCTCTCCGCTCGGGTCAGACCGTCTTGATTTCCGGCGTTCTGGTGGCCGCCAGGGACGTGGCCCACAAGCGATTGCAGGAAATGGCCGAAAAAGGTCAGACCTGGCCTTTCGACCCGAAAGGCCAGGTCATCTATTACGTCGGCCCTTCTCCAGCCAGGCCAGGACGGGTCGTCGGCGCGGCCGGGCCGACCACGGCCGGCCGCATGGACGCCATGACCGGGATCATGCTGGAAAAAGGCGTCTTGGGCTTTTTGGGCAAGGGCCGTCGCTCCGAAGAAGTCCTAAAACAGTTCGTCGCCCATAAAGCCGTCTATCTGGCCGCCGTCGGCGGAGCGGGCGCCTATTACGGCCACCTGATCAAGGAGGCGAAGGTTCTGGCTTGGCCGGAGCTGGGTCCCGAAGCCTTGATGCTCCTTCAGGTCGCGGACTTCCCGGCCACCGTGGTCTTCGACAGTCTCGGAAACGATCTGTACGTTTCCGGGCCTCGGGAATACCGCCTCAATTTGGCGGAATAATTTTTAATTTCGTCGGCGAGCTGATCCCAAACCGATTCGTTTTTTTGAGCCGCTTTTTCGAGCGGTCCCCTCATGTCTCAGATCTCTAGAGCTTAGACCTCAGATTTTTTGGGACGACATAGAAACCAAAAACGGCGAATCTTCATGTCCGTCATCGGCATATTAACGAAAAAACAAAGCCAAATCATCAAAGAGATGGAAAAGCTGGCCAAAAAGAAAGGCATCAGGGTTTCCGGCGGCAAGCTGAATTTCGGAGGGCTGAAGCTGAAAGGCGGTCGTTGTGTGTTGCGGCAGGTGCCGTGGATTATTGTGGATCGCACCCAGGGCTTCGAAGAGCAGCTGGATCTTTTCCGTCTGGCTTTGGCTGACGCGAAAGTTGTGAAAGAGGATCTGGCCGGCCTCTCCGCCGCAGGACGAGATCTGCTCAACCTCGTTCCGTTTGCGGACGTGACCGACGCCCCCAAAGCCGATTCCTCGACAACCGACCCGCCGACCCTCGGCGAGTCGGCTCCAGATTCCGTCGCCTCGGAAGTTGCCGAATAGATGCGCGGCGGCGGCTTTTTTATGTTTGACGTCCTATTTTTGCGTCTTATTTTAGCCCATGACTTCTTGCCCCTCCTGGCTGATCGCGCTTGCGACCTGAGTTTCAAGGTCGCGTCCGGCCACATTCAACGAAAAAGGCGGCCTTAGACCTAATATGACCCTGTTCGCTCAAGGCTGGAGAGCAGCCGGCCTCTTCATGCACCTGACTTCGCTGCCCGGCCCTTACGGAATAGGAGATCTGGGGCCTACGGCCCATAACTTTCTCGATTTGCTGAAAAAGGCCGGTTTTCATTTCTGGCAGGTTCTGCCGGTCAATCCCACCACGCCGGCCTTGGGCAATTCCCCCTACTCGGCTTTTTCCGCCTTCGCCGGAAACGAGCTAATGGTCAGTCCCGCCCTCATGGTCGAAGAAGGCTGGATAACCGAGGGCGAGGCCACTAAAGCCAGAATGCCTTGTTTGGATCAGATCGATTTCAATTGGACGATCAATAATAAAACCGCTCTACTGGACGCCGCCTACGAAAAAGTGGGCTTCGGGCTTCTGGATCACGAAGATTTTTCTCGGTTCGCCTGGGGAAACGCCCATTGGCTGAACGATTACGCCTTTTTTATGGCCATGAAAAAGGATTTGGGCGGACTGGCTTGGACGGACTGGCCGGAGGGCTTGAGGGAACGGGACGACAAGCATCTGGAAAGTCACGGTCGAAGGCTGGCCAAGGAAATCCTTCGCCTAAAATTCGGACAGTATTTGTTTTTCTCCCAGCTGCGGCGTCTTAAAGACGGGGCCAGCCGTCGGGGACTGGGGCTTATAGGCGATTCTGCCTTTTACGTCAATCACGACTCCTCCGACGTCTGGGCCAATCGGCGTCTTTTCAAACTGGGGCCGACCGGCCTGCCCGTCGAGGCGGCCGGGGTTCCTCCGGACTATTTCGCCGAAAACGGACAGCTGTGGGGCAATCCGGTCTTCGATTGGCCGGCCAATCAGGCGGACGGCTACGGCTGGTGGCTGAGTCGTCTGCGTCACAACCTGGCCATGTTCGACTGGGTTCGTCTGGATCATTTCCGGGCCTTTTGCGCCTACTGGTCGGTCCCGGCTGAAGAGACGACGGCCAAAAACGGCGTCTGGCAGCCTGGTCCGGGGGCGTCTCTGTTCGAAGCCGCCCAAAAGGACGGCCAGCTGAATCTGGTGGCCGAGGATCTGGGCATGATCACCCCGGACGTGACCGACTTGCGCCGCCGTTTCAACTATCCGGGCATGCGGGTCCTGCAGTTCGGCTTCGGGCCGGATCAGCCCCTGTCCACCCACTGCCCTTATCGGATAGAGCCGGACAACCTGGTTTACGCCGCCACCCACGACAACAACACGACCAGAGGCTGGTTCGACAAGGAACTTGATTCGGACGGCCGAAACAGACTGTCCGATCTGGCCGGCTTCACGGTCGCCCGAAGCAACGTCGCCTGGACTTTAATCAAGTTGGCTTACCTTTCTCCCGGCGCTCTGAGCGTGGCGACCATGCCGGACATTTTGGATCTTGATCAGGAAAGCCGCCTGAACGTGCCCGGTCTCCCCAGCGGCAACTGGGGCTGGAGATTGACCCGCCTGGACTGGCTGACGCCGAGGCTGATCGATAAGCTGGCCGAGCTGTCCTGCCTCGCCGGCCGGGACAACATGACGCATCCCAATGTGCTGACGTATTGACGCGCAGACCTAGCTGTTTCGCTTTTTTTTTGCCGTGAAAGAAAACTTCCGGCCGGCTGTCGTTTGGTCGGCCGCTTGTGGATCGGCCGTTTTTGGATCGGCTGTTTTTGGATTGGCCGCTTGTGAATTGGTCGCTTGGCTCGGCCACTTTTTGATCGGTCGCTTAGTTTGTTCGCTTTCGACCTAAGCCGCTGGCTTCGGTCGCCTGGCCGCCTCGGGCGAAAGCCCCAATATTTGTTCGTGACGAGGAATCGCATGCTTTCATTTCGACAGATAGATAAACGCCTCGGTCTCCTTCTGGCGGATATGGACGGAGACCTTTGGACTTCCATCCTGGCCGAACTCAATCCGCCCGACGGCCGACCTAGATCTGAGATGGTCCATGATTTGTGCTTCAGGGACGCCAAAGCTCTGGCCGGCTACATTCCCGATTTGCGGGCCGTCATGGGCCGCGTCTCCCCCCAAAGCCTCGACTTCGACGAGCTGGCCGCCTTCAAATCCATCAGAGGATTGCTCAACTTCGCGGCCAGAATCCCGATCCTGATCCTATACCATCCGGATTATACGGATAATCAAAACCTAATCAGCTTCTATAACGGCTTTCGGCAAACCCTAAAGGAAGTCGACGAATACCTGGCCTTGGCCGCTCCTCCGGAAAAAGGCGCTAACTGAGATTGACTGCCGGCCCGGCCGAAGGCCGGGCCGGCTCTACGTTTCTTGGGCTTGGCGGCTCGGCTCTCCGTTTGGTTTCAGGCTAAGGGAAATCTGTCAAGGGGAACCAGAGGAAGATCGCATTGAGGGCAAACTTTGTTCGCGGCCAAACGAAAGGCTCTTTTGGCTTCCCGGAACAATGATTCGATTTTTTTTGGCTTGGTTTTTTTTGGTTCGTTTTTTTTTGGGCTCATGAGCGACAATAGGCGACCTGAGGACAGGCTGCCATGTTTCGAACCATGTTTCAGTCCCTTGTTTCGGTTTGCTTTTTGGCGGCCAGATAAAGGCCAGATGAGCCAATTTTAGAAGAAAACAGCCGCCAATTTTGCTTTTGGCGGCTGTTCACGGAGATGACATGCCTTTCGACGACCAGCCCGTCTCTGCCGAAAACCGAACGGAGGCCGGGTTTTTCGATATATTCAAGCACTCTTGGCCAATCCTCTGGGAAAAGCCGAAGGAACTTTTCCTCACTTTGCTTTTGATCACGGGCATCTCCGTCGCTTTCAAGCTGGTCGCCGATTATCAGTTGCGCATCTTCGATCCGGTGCTCGACCAGTTGTTGACCAAAAAGATCACTTTTGACGAAGCCGCTCGGCAGGTCGTCGAGCTCTTGAACGTGATCGGCTATATGCCGGTGTTCACCTCTTTCGGCCTCCCTTGGCTTTTGACTCCCTTCGTCAATTTCTCCCTGTGCCAAATGGGCCTGAACATCTGGGACGGCTACGAAAACAGTCCCCGAGACTTGAACAACTCGATCTGCAGCTATCCCAGAGCCCTGTGGTCGTATTTTCTTTGGTTTGCGGGAGGACTCGTTCTGCTTCTTCTGACGAGCCTTTCCTTCACGCCCATGTTCTTGGCGCAATCCTTCGTCCGGGGGGCTGAAACGACCGCCGCCGGAGGCGGCAACATGTTTTTCCTTTCGGCCTTGGGTTTCCTTCTGAGCGCGGGCATATTCATCAAGCTGGTTTGGCCTCTTTTCAGAAAATTCGTTTTTTTGCAGTACTTCCTTTATTTTTCCCTTGTCGAGGGTTACAAAGGAAGCACCATAGCCAGAATGAAAAGCTTGTACGAGCAGCTACGAGCTCATCCCCACCAGCTGAACGTCGGGTTGGCCATGGTCATCGGCTACTCGGCGTCGGTTTTCATATTCGTCTCGATCATCGTCGGCATAATGTACTTTATGCTGCCCAGCCAGACGGCGATAGGCTTCGTGCAGCAGTTTTTGTTCCTCTTGACGAAAATAGTCGTCCTTCTGACTTTGGCGGGGTTCTATCGCTTGAA
>JAIRTO010000289.1 GCA_031254895.1 Deltaproteobacteria bacterium | reverse complement strand
CCGGTTTCGTGGCTGTTCGCTTGACAAAAGGCTTACTATGATTATATTTATATTAGTTAACGTCTTATAGATATTATTCAGACGCTAATAATATCTATCTTTGTTTTTACAAGGCTTTAATCTGCATTTAATTTATTTATATTTTATTTTAGGCAAGACATACAAATTTTGCCGTCATTGAACAGTTCGGCTGTTTGAGCGAAAAGAAAAGCCGCCCGTTATGGAAATAAGCCCGGCGTCTG
Organism: Deltaproteobacteria bacterium; assembly: GCA_031254895.1. Taxonomy (GTDB): domain Bacteria; phylum Desulfobacterota; class Desulfarculia; order Adiutricales; family Adiutricaceae; genus JAIRNQ01. The sequence continues at coordinate 4,723 of JAIRTO010000289.1, read as the reverse complement.
ACGGAGCCGGCGGAATTTCCGGTTCGTCCGCCATATCCCTTTGTCGTCACAGAGGTTTTTCCGGGCTTCTTCGAAGTTTGACCTGGCCGGCATTATTTATTATCATATTTCGAATGGCTTAAGAAATTGAAAAGCAAGCCTTCCGACGGAACGACAAATTGAGGTTGTTTGAGGAAATAATCAACAAGAACTTTTTCTTGAGCCGCGCTCGGCGGCCTTCTGGTCAGTCCCTCGCCTGTCCGGTTTTTTGGCCGAGACTCCAAAGGGGAGAGCAAGAGGAAAAAAGACGCCCCTTTGCTCGTTTCTTCGCCCTTTAGAGGGGAGACTTTCGGCCGTCAGCTTTCGCCTTTTACGAAGCCGACTCTCGCCGGCTTGTCGACGAAAGCCTTCCCTTGGCGGCTAACGCCGGGAAAAGTCTAACCCGGCTAAATCTGGCCCTAGACGAAGTCGGATCATAAGCGAAGTCTGGCCATAGTCGAAGTCGGATCATCAAGGGCGAACGTTTCTTTCGGCTCAGCTGGCCGACGCGTCGAAGCCCGCTCATTTTTGGCGAGCCAGAGGTTTTTTAGTCTTTTTTTATTTTTCTGGCTTTTGACGCGATTTGAATTTATGGAGCCTTTGGATTTCTTGCGGTTCCGCCAGCGATAATTTTGGACGAAATGCCGCCATGACGGAATATTCTCCTTCGACGCGAGCGAGAGGCGCCCAAGCAGGTGTACACATGTCGAGAATCAACGTGGAAATGGTCAGAATGAGATTGCAAAAATCGGTCTTTCTGCTCAACCATCAATTTCAGCAGCCGCCGCAAGGCGAAGTCATAACTCTGGGTCTTAATCTCCGCAACTGGGGCGAGTTTTACCAAAATTACACCATGGTCAACTTCATCCAATTCTTCAAGACTCAGGGGGAAAGCAACGTGCCCTTTTCTCTGGAACTCGAGATGGCGGCTGTTTTCAGCCTGTCCGCCCCCGTCCCCTTGGCCGAACAGAACAGCTTCGTTCACAAGACTCTCGCGCAGATGGTGTTTCCCCATACCCGCGAATACGTCGCCGAGATCACCAGAAGAGGCGGATTTCCGCCCTTGCTCCTGAACCTCGGCGGCTTTCAGGAAGGTGAAGGAGTCGAATCTAGCCCGGCCATGACCTCCGTCTCGGGGTCCAAGTGGATTCATTAGGTCTATGGCTGTACAGGATTCTGGGGGCTTTGGCCTTGCCTCCAGTCTTGATGGGACCGACCGTTAAAGGCCGTTTCGGCCAGCTCTGGGGCGATCGCCTCGGCTGGACTCTCTGCGGCGGCGGCCGCCCCCTCTGGCTCCACGGAGCCTCGGTGGGGGAAGCCATCAGCGGCGTTCAGGTATTTCGGGCCTTAAGAGCCGGCGGCTACTCCGAGCCGGCGGTTCTGTCGGCGGCCACGCCGGCCGGGCTCCGCCTTCTCCGGGAGCGTCTGGCCAATCTTCCGGAGCCCCATCTCTCCCTTCCGCCGGATATTTCGACTCCTTCCCTAGACGAAGCCGGCCCCACCGTCTCTTCCAGGCCCATGACGCAAATCGCGGCGCCGCCCTTGGATTTTTGGGGCGCCCCGGCCAGGTTCTTGGATCGCTTGAATCCCAGAGTTCTCGTCCTCATTGAAACGGAAATTTGGCCGGAACTCATTTGTCAGTGCAGCCGCCGCTCCATAGAGGTGGTGATGCTCTCGGCCAGGCTCAGCGAGAGATCGCATCGGCGACTGGCCCGCTTCAAAGGCTTCTGCCGGGACATTTTCCGCCGGATATCCCTCATTGCGGCCATCAGCCAAGCCGACCGCGACCGCTTCACGGATCTGGGCGCCGCCCCGGAGACGACTTTCGTCGCCGGCTCGGCCAAGTTCGACGATCTGATTCTCTTGGCCGCCCAAAACCGGGACAAATTTTCAGGCTCGGCCCCTTCGGCTTCTTGGAGCCGGGCCGGCTCTTCGGCCGCGCCGATAAGCCTAGACCTCTCCGACTCGCCCGCTGACCGTTCGCCGTCCGATCAAGTCGACCAGAACGGGGCCGACCGGTTCCGAGCCGACGAAAGCCGAGCCGACCGGCTCCGAACCGCTCCTCCGGTTCTTCTGGCCGGTTCGACCCATCCAGGCGAAGAAAAGTTGATTCTTTCGGCCGCTCGAACCTTGTCGGTTTCGCTGGCCCTGGCTCCAAGGCACATTGGCCGGGCGGCCGAAATCGCCGCTCTGTGCCGCGCCGAGGGCTTCGAGCCGCGCCTTTACTCGGAGACGAAGACCCTTTCTCCGCCGGCCGGGGCCGTGACGATCGTCGACGTGATGGGCGTCTTGGCCTCCCTGTACGAGAAATGCGATCTCGCCTTGGTAGGGGGCAGCTTTCTTAAAGGCGCGGGACACAACCCGCTGGAGCCGGCGGCTTTCGGGAAACCCGTCGTCTTCGGTTCCTTCATGTCCAGCTTCCAGACCGAGGCCGACGACCTCAGATCCCTTGGGGCCGCCTTTTCGACCCCGGCCGAGGAACTAGGTTCGACCTTAGATGGATTGCTCGCCGACCCGAAGAAAATGGCCGAAGCCGGTTGGCGTGGTCTGTCCTGGTTAGCCGCGCGAACGCCCGTGGCCGAGACTCTGGCCCAAATTCTTCTTCAGCGGCTCCAAGCCTAAGGACGCGGCCCTGAACGCATCTTTGACGACCAGGAAAGCGTCTTGGCGCTTTGTCCGCCTCTTTTGGCCTCCCTGGCCTCTTCCGCTTGACTGGCGGCCGCATATCCAGTTTTTTTTGCGGCCGTTTTTGTTTTGGTTTTTTTGCCCGCCAGGCGAGCGGGAGCCAGCTTCTTCGCTCGTCTCTCTGGGCGGCTGGCCGAGATGTTTCAAATCAGATTTTTTTGGGGACGCAAAATGTTCAACCTCAAGGTTAAACGAAAAAAAGGCCGCGCTTTCGTCAATATGCCCAAAGCCAAACGTTTGAAGACATGCTTCCAATTGGGCCAACAAATGCGAAACCAGCGCCGTATTTACGGCGGGCGCTTCACCAGCGACGATCTGCTGATTGAGATGACCGAAGAGGCTGTCTCCGATGGGCTGCTTTGCAATCAATGGTTCGATTTTTTCTTTTTAGGCCTCAAAAAGCATGAATTATGGAACGCCGAAATCTTGACCGCCCGACAAGCCTTTTGGGACGAAGTCGAATTCTTGGCCGTCTGTCTAGCGAATGACGCCTTTCCTGAAACGCTTGAGCCCGGCAATGTCACGGCCCCGGAATGGCTCGACTTGGAGTCTTATGATGAAGAGCCGCTGGTCGACGGCCTGACTTACAGCGAATTCTTGGAACAAACAGAGCGGAAAATCATCTCCGTCGCGCCCCCTGAGATATGCGAATGCTTCGAATTGGATCGCTCCCATAAGTTAGGAGTCGGTCTGCGCATGGTGGTCGACGCCGAGAGCCTCTCCTACCCGTTGATTGACGACGTCATCGACCGTTTTTTCGCAGCCGGCCAAAAAGCCTGGCGAAGCGACCAGCCTGTCCCTCGAGAGAAGCTGCCTTTCAAAACGCAAAGCGAAACGGCGTTGACTCAACCCATGTTTTCGGCCCTGCCCACGCGCTGAACTTCTACGCTAGAATTTTCAATTTTTTTTGGCCAAAGGGAGTCTTTTGACCTGTTTTGCCCAAACGGTTCTTTCGAAACGAGCCCTAAAAGATAAGGTCCGAGCCCGCCCAATGGGAAAATTGACGCCCCAAAAAAGCGGGCGCGACCAACGGCCCTTTCCCGTCTTACGCCGCGACTTCGGATCAGTTTGGCTAAAATGACCCTTTCTGGCCAAGTTGGCCGCCAAGACGCTTTTTTTTTGAACGGCAATTCTCGCGACTGGCGCGTTTTCTGCTTAAATGGCTCCAAGGCGAACTGACTTCGAGCCGAAAGAACTTTTGGACGTGAAACTTCTTGAAGATGTTCTTGAAGAGGTTCCTGAAGAAGTTCTGGCCGAAGAGCTTCTGACAGAAGATCTTCTTTTTTGTCCCGGCCGCCGCCCTGAAAAAGCCGGGGAATCTTTCGACAGCTTTTAGCCAAACCGGATCTATAATCAGCTGATTTCGCCTCTCCCCCGCCTTTTTGTCGACGAACTCCAAACTACGCAGGAAAGGACGCCAATAGGTACATGCGTCTCCCCGACCTAAAAAAACCGACCCGACCCCTCCAACACTTGCGCGGCCTTGGCCAGACCGGCCCTGACTTTGCGATTCTTGACCCGGCCTCCCCTAATTTTGCTGCCCTTGACCTGGCCGCCCCTAACTTTGCCGTCCTTGACCCGGCCGTACCTAACTTTGCCGTCCATGTGCTAGCCGACCATGAGCCAGCCGTTCATGATCTCGTCGCTTATGATCCAGTCGTTCATGAACCTGCCCAACATGCGCCGGCCGGTCATGATTCAGTCGTTCATGACCAGCCTATTCATGGCCGGGTCATCCATGACTGGTCCATTCTTGACCAGGCTATTCTTGACTGGCCCATTCATGACCGATCTGACGCCGTAGATAGGGAAACGAAAAGCCGAGCCCAAAACTTCATTTTTCCCGGCGTCAAAAAAACTGGGCTTGCCGTCGCCATATCGCTTTTCCTCCTATTGACTTCTTTTATCCTGCCGGAGAGCCTCCAGGCTTTCATGACTTCGCGATATTTGGGCGGTTTTCCGGGGTTGTGCGAAGACCAGCGCTGCTTCGACGACGGCCAGCCTTTCTCCGATCCCCCTC
>JAIRTO010000252.1 GCA_031254895.1 Deltaproteobacteria bacterium | reverse complement strand
CAAAGACCGCTTCGAAATCTTCGTCCGGAGAAGAAGAAGCTGGTTTAGTCGCCCAAAGGGCTTTAGCCGGGACTAGTTCCGGCCACATTTACGGCGAACGCCCCGAAGACGCCCGGGCGGAGAAGACCGCGTCGAGAGGAGACGCCAGACCAGGCGTATATCTGCCGGCGCAGGTAAAAAACAAAAAGAAGAAAATCCTCGGCCGGGCGGCTTTGGCCGCCGGTCTTCTCGTCGCGACCGTGTTGCTCGTCTGGCTGGGCCTCTCTTTGCGGCCGCCTTCGGCGCCTGAGGCTCCTCAGCCGGTCGAGGTCCTCGTCGAAGTGACCTCGCCTCTGCCTTTGACCGACGCTCCGCCGGATCTATCGGTCGGCACCCTGGCCAGGGATCGCGAGTGGCAGGAGAATCTCCTGGTCGACGTCTACGAAGTGACCAGCGGCGGGACTTTGAGTCTGGCCTTGGAAAGGCTCTCGGTTCCCCACAACATGAGACAGAGCCTGTATCAAGTTCTGGAGAGAAAGGAGCTCTTGAGACATATCCGGCCCGGAGAGACGTTCAAGGCTTGGTGGTCCTCCCCGGCCAGATTCGACGCGGATTTGGAGCGCTTGGAGTACTGGCCGATCGGGGCCGTCCGGCCGATCATCTTCCTGCCGGGCGGGGCGGACGGCTTTTACGTGGTCGAGTTGGGCTCGCCGACGAAACAGATTCATCAGGCCACGCAGGGCGCGGTCGCCAACACGTTCTGGGACGCCGGCCTCGAGGCCGGGCTGGAACCGAGGTTCATGGGCTATTTGATAGAACTTTTGGCTTCGCAAATTGACTTCGTCTCCGACATAAGGGCCGGGGACAGCTTTCAAATCCTCTTTCTCGGGGAATATCAGGACGGGGCGCTGGTCGGCCGGCCCAAAATGGACATGATCCGCTTCATCAATCAGGGGCGGCGATTCGAGTTTTATCGGCACGTCGGCCCGAACGGCGAAGAGGGCTTTTTCGACGCCCAATTCAGAAACATAAAGCAAACCTTTTTCAGATCGCCTTTGCAGTACACGCGCATCTCTTCCAGCTTCAGTCGGGCCAGGGCCCATCCCATTCTGAAAATAGTCCGGCCTCATTTGGGCGTGGACTACGCCGCGCCCTCCGGGACGCCCGTTTCGGCGGTGGCTGACGGGGTGATCGTCTCGGCCGGCTTCAGAGGCGACTTCGGCCGCCTGGTGGTCATAGACCACCAGAACGACTTTCAGACCATGTACGGGCACCTCTCTTTGATCGCCAAGGGGGTGACCAAAGGCGCCAGAGTCAAGCAAGGCGATCTTATCGGCAACGTCGGTGCGTCGGGACTGGCCACCGGGCCGCATCTGGATTTTAGGATCCGCCAGCGCGGGGAGTTCGTCAATCCCGAAGAAGTCTTGGCCCAGCAGCAGGGCGAGCCCATGCCCCAAGACGAGAGGTTCGGGTTCGCGGAACAGGTCACGGCCAAACAGAGACTCCTGGTCCAGCTGCTGGAAGGGAGCTGAGAGCCATTTTGCCAAACGGCCTGCAGGCATTTTTGGCGACGGCGGTCGCCAAGGGCGTTTTTCCCGGCTGCGTTCTGGTTGTAGGCCGACCCTCCGCCGGCGGCAGCCGGCTTCTGACGGCCGGGCTAAGGGGCATGTCTCGGAACCGGGAAGCGGTCAAGGCCGATTTGGTTTACGACCTGGCCTCGATCACCAAAATTGTGGCCACGACGCCTTTGACCATGATCTCGCAGGAGTGCGGAAAACTGTCTTTGGGCTCGAACCTGGCCTCTCTTTTGACCCGGACGTTTGAAGATTTTTCTTTGCCGAAGGAGAGCCCTTACCAAAGCTTGTCGCTTCAGGACTTGCTGACCCATCAATCCGGTCTGCCGCCTTGGCGGCCCTATTATCTGAACCCGGCTTTAAGGCAGCCGGAAAAGCTTCTGGAGGCCATCTTGTCGGAGCCGCCCTTGGCTGCTCCGGGAGAAAGGACAGTCTACAGCGATCTTAATTTCATCCTTTTGGGCCTACTTTTGGAAAAAATCTGGTCCGAAGACCTCGGGGCCCTGTTTCATAATCTGGTGGCCGCCCCTCTGGGCTTGACCAAAACTCTCTTTCGGCCGGATCCTTTCCGGCTGACCCTAGCCCCGACCGAGGACGGTCCCCGTCTGGGCGGCCCTCTGGACTATCCCGGCGTCAAAGTGATGGGGCCGGTTCCTTTAGGCCGGGTTCATGACGACAACGCCGCCTTCTTGGGCGGGGCGGCCGGGCACGCCGGCTTGTTCGGCGCGGCCGGAGATCTGTGGCGGCTGGTTCAGGAACTGGCCCGGATATATGACGGAAGCTGCGGGGCGCCCCTAGAAAAACAGGCCGAGACTGATCTTTTCAGGGCCGAGTCGGCCAACTCGGCCGCAACTATGACGGCGACCGTCGGCCGAGCTGAGCAGCTCGGCCGAACAGAGCAGGTTGGACGAGCAGGGCAGGTCGACCGGGCCGAGCAAGCAGGGCCAAGCCCTTCGGAGCCGATGACCCGGCCTGGCTGGTCGGAAACGATAAGACCTCTCTTGGCGAGCCAAGAGACCTTGAAGCAATTTCTGATCCCCCGAGCCCCAAAAAACGGCGGTCTTCCCCGAGCGGCCGGCTTCGACGTCGGCCTTGGCCCTCTGGCCGGAGCGGTCGGCCATTTGGGTTACACCGGCGGCTGCCTGTGGTGGGATCCTGTTCGCGACCGAGCTTTCGTTTTCCTGACCAACCGGGTCAACCCCACCGCCCGGGCCTCCAAAATGGAGGCGTTTCGGCGGGAACTAGCCGAAAGAATCTGGACGGGTTCATAGGCGTGAGAATAGTTTTTTGGGCCTGGTTGATTTGTCCGACTATTTGTTTTCGATATACTGCATCCGCCTGTTAAAGCCAGGTTTTAATTGTCAAATGCGGCGCAGTTTAAAATAATTTGTCTGTTTTTAATGTTTTTGCCTGTTTCATGTTTTTTTTACGGCCTTCTATTTAAGGTTAAGTTGCTCGATCAAAGACAGATTTAGCCAATTTGCGGCTTTTTGACGTTTTGGCCGCTTTTTTGGCTTTTGGTCAATTCGTCCATCTCTGAAGCAGAGCCTCCTCATGACGACTGAAACAAAATTTGGCTTTTTTAGAGAGCGTTCGGCCTATCTCCGACAGGCGTTTATTGACCCCCACGAGGAGGCCTCGGGCGCCTTTGGCTCTTCGGTTCCCATGGTTGTCCCGAATCCCTTAAAACCCTACTGGCTAATAACCTTAATCTTGTCGGCCTTTCTGTCTCTGTTTTCTCTCTCTCCACAGGCCCTCTGGGCCGCCGACGCCAAGCCGACTTTGCGGATTTCCGGCTCTTCCACCTTATTGCCCGTCGCCGAGGCGGCGGCGGAGGTTTATCTCGAGGACAGGCCGGATTTGCTGCTGACCGTCTCCGGCACGGGCACCGGCGAGGGAATCAGATCGATCATCGAGGGCAACATTGACATCGCCGACGCTTCCCGAGATCTGAAGGCCGAAGAAATTCAAAGGGCGGCCCGGTACGGGGCGGATCTGGTCAAACACTCGGTGGCGTTGGACTGTCTGGCCGTCATCGTCCACCCTTCCAATCCGGTCCAAAACATCACCATGGAGCAGCTGAGAGGGATCTACATAGGGGAGATCACCAATTGGCGGGAAGTCGGCGGCGAGGACATGGTCATAGTCCCCATCAACCGGGACTCTTCTTCCGGAACCTTCGAAATGTGGATAGAGGAGGTTCTTCTCTGGGCCAAGCACCGTCCGGACGCCCAGGTGCAGTCCTCCAGCGGCGGCGTGGCTTTCGCCGTCTCCGGGAACAAGCACGCCCTCGGCTACGTCAGCCTGGGCTTCCTTTCGCCGCAGGTCAAAGCTCTCTCGGTGAACGAGATCAAACCTTCCATCCAGACCGCCGCCGACGGGAGCTACCCCATAAAAAGGGAACTGTACATGTTCGTCCACGCCGAACATTCGGTCGAAGTCGACAAATTTCTGGCCTTCATGTCCAGCCCCGCCGGAGAGGACGTCATCAGGAAGGTGGGCTTCATTCCGGCGAAAGAAGTCGGGGGCGGCGGCCAGAACTGAAGAAAAAGCAAGGCTGTGGCGGCGTTTTTGGCCGCCTCCAACGGTGGTCTTCCAACGGCGGCCTTCTTCGGGCGGGTCGTCGATTGACTCATAGTTTGACTCGTGGATTTGCTCGCAGACGGAGTCATTGACGGACTCGTTGACGGACTTGTAGACGGTCTCGTAGATGGACTCGTTGACGGACTCGCAGACGGACTCATTGACGGAGTCATTGCCGGACTCGCAGATGGTCTCGCAGACGGACTCGTTGACGGAGTCGTAGACGGACTCATTGACAGACTCGTTGACTAACTGATTTCGAAGACCGTCTTGGCTGAGGTGTTCCGCCTCGGCTAGGATGGCGGAGCGACGGATTTTTTCTGGCTCTCTTTAGGGTTTTGGCCCTCTTTAGGGTTATTGGCCCTATTAGAGAAATAGTTCGAGGTTATCGACTTGATCATGGCTTATTCGGCGCTGAACAACATAGGCGAAAAGGCGAGTCGGGACGTCGTCGAAGAAGCGTCCGTCGACGCTTCTTCGACAGGAGAGGCCAAGTGACGAAAGAGAAGCCAAACCAGGGGCCGCCGCCCAAACCCGAGCCAAACAGGCCCGCCGCCTTCGGCAGCTTGTCGGCCGTTTCCGACGGAGCCGAACTCTTCAAGGAAGAGACCCCGGTTCGCGCCATCCCCGAAAAAGCGCCCGGTTTGGAGAAAGCCCAGCCGAAAGGGGCGGCGACTCCGGCTTCTTCGGCGGAGTCGCCTGAGTCGGCGCAGCCGCCGGAGCCGGAAGAACCTTTGGAGGCGACGGCTCTCAAGCCCAGACTTTCGCCGGCGGAGAAGGGGTCCAGATTCTTTTTTCTCTTCTGCGCCATCCTGGCCATGGGTCAGATGCTCCTGATCATGGTCTTCCTCTTCTCCGAAGCCATGGGGCTTTTCTTGGAGCAGGCCAACAGCCCGGGCTACGCTTTGGGCTCCTTCATCTTCGGCAAGGACTGGTATCCCACCTATCCGGAGCCGTCCTTCGGGGCCTTGGCTCTGGTGGCCGGCTCTCTGGCCGTGACCCTCGTCTCCGCCCTGGCGGCGATTCCTCTGGGCTTGGGCCTGGCCATGTTCCTCTCCTGCATAGCCGGCCGGCGAACCAGAGAGATCGTCAAACCGGCCGTGGAGCTTTTGGCCTCCATCCCTTCCGTGGTCCTGGGCCTGGTGGGCATGATGGTGGTCGCGCCCTTCCTGCAGAACGTCTTGAACATTCCGACGGGGTTGAACCTTTTGAACGCCGGCCTCATTTTGGCGGTCATGGCCACCCCGACCATCGCGTCTTTGGGCGAGGACGCCCTTTCGGCCGTCCCCCAGGACATCCAAGACGCCTCCTACGCCTTGGGGGCGACCCGCTGGGAGACCATCTGGCGAGTCGTCACCCCGGCCTCTTTAGGGGGCCTCTCCACGGCCGTCATTTTGGGCCTGGGCCGATCTTTAGGCGAGACTCTGGTCGTGCTGATGGCCGCCGGCGGGGCGGCCCAGATCCCCAACTCCCTGTTCGATTCGGTTCGGCCCCTGACCTCCACCCTGGCCGCCGAGATGGGCGAGACGGCC
>JAIRTO010000219.1 GCA_031254895.1 Deltaproteobacteria bacterium | reverse complement strand
GGTTTGTAGTCGGCCAGGATGGGATGGATCTCCGCGTATTCGTCGATGAATCGCGACCGCGCCGCTCTTCTTTCTTCCGTGTCGCCAGGGGTTATTTTGGGAGATTCCACGATGGCGGCGTCGCACTCTTTTCGGGACTTCAAAAAGAAAATCGCCGGCAGAAGATTGCGGCTCTCCAAGTAGACGAGGCTGGTCGAAGGCGAGCCTTCGGGGAAGCCTGAGCGGACGAAAGGGGTTCTCTTGCTCGAATATCTGGAGTCGCGCCGTCCTTTTTTGGCCTTCTGGTTTTTATGCTTCTGAAGAATGTTCAAACTGCCGACGTTGAGACAGAGAGGCACCAGAGGAACCGGTCTGACGTCGCTGGAGACGACTTTGACTTCTTGAGAGCGAATGAAGCTCATCCATTCGGCTATTTCTTGAGCGTTCTCTATCGTCGCCGAAAGCAGAAGAAATCTGACCCGGCTGGGCATGTAAATCAGGACTTCCTCCCAGACGACCCCTCGTTCCGGATCGCCGAGATAATGGGCCTCGTCGAGGATGACGAGATCGAAGTCTATCTCGGAACCGTTCCCCATGGCGTCGTAGAGCTGATTGCGCAGTATTTCGGTGGTGCCCACGACTATGGGGGCCAGGGGATTGATCTTGTGATCGCCCGTCACCAGACCGACGTTGGCCTCTCCGAAATCTCGGCTGAACTCCAGATATTTGGAGTTGGACAAGGCTTTCAAAGGGGAGGCGTACCAAGCTTTGCCGCCGGATTCCAACAAGCCGGCCAGGGCCTGCCTGGCGATCCAAGTCTTTCCGCTGCCTGTGGGAGCCGAAACGATGGTGTCGTGTTCGGCGACCAGCTCGACCGCTTCAATTTGAAAGGGATCTGGAGTGAAGGGCCGCTCTGGCGGGACGCCGATCAGATCCAGATATTTCTGAACCTCCTGAGAAATTGTTTCGTTCGACGGCGGCGGCAGCTTCGGCTTCGGCTTCGGCTTCGGCGCGAAGCGGCGATCTTTTGACTTTTCGGGTCTTTTTTTCCTATATTCCATATGGCGTTGGGCGCTTTTTTTGGCGAAAAATACGGTGGGGCTGTAGGCGTCGCCGAAAACGTTGCGGATTTTTGGAGCGGGCTGCGGAGGGGCGCCAATTATAGGCGCGACATTCAAACGGCCAAGGTTTTCAAAAGTTTTTTAGTCAGTTTGTTGCGGCCAGTTTTTTTTCTCGTCAAAGGCGAATTGTCGTTCCCCATCCGTCCTTCGGCCTTCGGCAGGCCGCCGCATGTCGCTGCGTTTTCTATTGCCTGAAAATGAGGACTCGTCGGCGATGACTTCCGAGCCAAAGGACGGAACAAATAGAGAAGGAGGCGGCCATTCGCGCCGGAGGGCGTTTTGCGCTCCGGAAAACCGTCAGCTTCTGGTTCTTCTCTTGGAGCCGGATCTCCTGGGGCCTTTGCGTTTGGGGGTGTTTTTAGGCGGCTTTTTGGTCGCGCCGTAAATGTTGGCCGGTTTGGGGCCGGAATCGCCCAAGGCCAGGAGAGCCGTCTTGACCGCGCCGTTGGCCACGGCCGTCTTGACGTCGTCGGAAAGAGGCGCGGCTAGCGGGTCGTCGACGTAACGACGTCCCCCCAGAAAATACGGCCCGTAGTCGGAGCCGAAGGCGGCGGTCTCGGCGACGACGTCGAGTTTTGAGGAAGCTAAAATGAAGTTGCCGTTGCCCGTGTAGATGCCGACCAGATACTCGGCGGAACTGGGAACTTTGTAGACGAGGATGTCTCCGGGTCTCAAATCTTCGCGGCCTATGGCGTAGCCCTTGGACACCAGTTCGGAGGCGGATTGAGGAATTTTCACGCTCTGCTGGGCGTAGGCCCAATGAACCAGTCCAGGACCGTCGAAGCCGGTCTTGGGATTGCGTCCGCCGGAGACGTAGGGACGGCCGGTTTGGCTGTAAGCGGATATTAACAGTTCCGAGGAAACGTTCGGGTGAGAGCGAGGAGTCTTTTTGGAGCTGGGGGCGGCGCTGAGGTCAAGGTTGGCGTCGACGAATCTGTTGCTCTGGGAGCGCAAGACCGGTTGTCCGCCTCGGCCGACCTGCCCTGTGGCCAAGGGGCCGTCGAGACCTCTGACGCAGTGGGCCACGTCAATGCGACCTGGAGCGTTGCGCCTCATTTCCGCGAGGGATAGGCCTGATTCAAAGTCCTCGTCGAGGATCGGTTCCTGAAGTTGAGCGACCAAGTAGTCGCTCGTCAGTTCGCGATCCGCTTCCCCGGCCGCCGCCGCCATGGGAGGCGAAAGGATTTCTCTCGGCTGAAATAAACTAAGTGACGAGCTTGCGCAGGCGGTCGATAAAAGGAGCAAAGATGAAAAAACGGACAGTTGGAAAGAACGCCGGAAAAAACGTTCGGGAAGACGCCGGAAATGATTCATGTTAGTCTCCGCCCAGACCGGTCGCTCGGGCAAAGCCGATCGTCGATCGAGGTTCGAGTTGGCAGATTTCTTTCGGCCTGTTGATTAAACTTGACATTGTGTCTGGCAAATCGGTCGGCGATCCGTCCAGCTGTCGTCAAGACTGGCGATTCGCTTCGACCTGAACGGCAGTTCGGTCGAAGCTCCGTCAACAAAAGTCTGCTCGCGCGTAGGCGGCCTCTCTTCGACTCGTTGTCGCGCCGGAGTCGAAAAAAGGCCAAGAACGCCGTAAGGAGCCGTCGTTTCGACGAGACCTTTGGGGAATCGACAAAAGCATATTTAGGGTCAGTCCGCAACATCGCGCCGTCACGTGAGGAAATGAGCGCGACAAAGCGGAAAACCGCGCCAAAAGGCCAAAGCCTTGCCGTCCATGCAACTTTGTGAGAAATAAATAGAGTTAAAGCTGCTAAATCAGAAACGATAAATCTTAATACGAAAGTTACATTAATTTGTTCCTTTTGTCAATCTATTTTTGAATTGCCGCTGTAGTCCCGCTCTCCTTGGGGGTCGCTCGCGCTCCAAGAGGAGCGACTGTTCCAGCTGAGGAAAAGAAGGCCTGAAAGGGAGGCGAAAAGCGGAAAAAAAGACGCTCGGAACATAGGTCGGAACCAAAGTCAAATTGGCGCCTTTGGGCTCCCGGTTTTTCCGCTTTTTGTTTTTTTTTGTTTTTTTGGAAGGCGGTTCGCCAAAAAACGCGGAGCAGGTCTATTTTTTTTTTTTTTTTTTTTTTTAGTTGTTTTTAGTTGTCCAAGTCGCTTCAAGAAGGTTGAAGATTAAAATTTAAGCCGACTAATTTTAATTTTTTATGAGCGTGAGAAGGCATTAAACTGAAAATTAACGAATAAATTTTAATAATATATAGTCTTAAATGGAATTAAATCAGTTTAAATTATATTAAATCTATAAACAAGCATGTATAATAAATTATACAAACAATTCATGTAGAAATTATACAAGCAATAATTGTTGGTGTCAATAAATTTTAGCCTTTTTAATCGTCTAAACGGTTGCCGAACTGACAATTTGCTTGAATGTGACGGTTTGGTCAGGCCATTTGGCCAGGCCGTCGCGGAGTTGGCCGGCTTGTCTCTCAGAGCCGTCGGAACCAAAAAAAAGCGGCTTTGGCCGACGAAGCGGAATCGTTTTTCCGTTTGAAGATTTTGATAAAAGAAATTTGGGTATACTTTTTTGGGAGAAATTATCGAAAAAGAAGCGAGGAACAATTAGGCCTCAAAACAGGAAATGCTCGACAAGAATCGCTCGACAGGAAATGCTCGACAGGAAATAATCGACTGAAATGCTCGACAGAAAAGATTCGACCTGTGTAATTGCCTTCGCCGGGTTCAAATTGCCGAATGAAATAAGCCATTCCTACCGGCCTCAGTTTTTTGACCAACGCCTCAAGGCCAAGGCAACGAATTTTCTGCGGATTACGAAAATCAGAAACATTAAGTTTCATTGCTCATAATCTCCGTAAGCCAGGCGACCGGGTTGGCCGCCGGCAAGGCGGTCTCAAATCGCCTGGCCGCTTTTAAAACCCGTCATCGGCAGTCAATAAAATATCCCCACGCCAAAATTCGGCCAGGGCCAGATGAAGCGAATCATGATGTTTCAAGCCATTTTGCTGGAAGCATAAGGCTCTGGTCAGCGCCTCGCCGATGACACGCAGCTTCGCGCCAGCCGCCGCAGCATATAAAGCTCGAACTATTTTCAGCACATCAGGGTTGGACATTTTTGACAATTCAAATCAATGGTTTCGCTGTTGGCGACATTCCCTTGTCCGCCCTGGCGGCGGGCCAAAATACTGAAAATAGCCTCAGACTCAAGAAAAACGCGCTCTTTTAGCGTCAAGCCGCTCTATGGCCAGCCCTTGCCGCCATGCGAAGAGTCGTTGGCCGCTCGCTGAGACTGTTCCGTCGGAGCGACAAAGCGACCAAAAACGGCGATGGCGACATTAGGCGCGAAAAAACGACGCTTTTATTATGCCCAGTCTATTTTTTAAGCGGGGATGCCGTCTACCGTTCGATTTCTTTGAAAATAGCTTTGACGTTCGTCCTCCCGGCTACGGCTACGGCCGTTTTAAAAACGCGATAAGGCCGCTCGGAAGATAAAAACATGGCCGCATAATTTTTTTCTTCGATTTGGTTCATAGCCTCCTGAACCGATTTGGCCAGCTTCTC
>JAIRTO010000103.1 GCA_031254895.1 Deltaproteobacteria bacterium | reverse complement strand
CTGAAAGCGCCGACTCCGCCATCGTCTCGCCTCTTTCCAAGGCGTCCCTGGCTTCGAGGCTCCCAAAGCGGCGGTTATAAATTATCTCGCCGTCGGGGCCTAATTTGCCGATGCAGACTCGGCGGGAGCTCGAACGTTTCTTGACTTTGTCCCAATAAGAGTCTTGGCGGCAAACATAGGCGGCGCCATTTGCCTTGCGATGGCAGGTAAGACTTGACATTGGGATGCTCATTTCAGGTTGACATTAATATAGCTATATTATAGTGAATTGTCAAGTCATTTTTTTTGGCGGGTTTGCCTTTTTTCCGCTCTAGGCAAAGCAGCGAAAGTCGGCGCAAAAAAAAGACCATTTCAACAGAAACGGTTGATATGTATCGTGTTGAGGGATTTCTGAGACTTGACGAGATAATAGGCCAGAGTTTATTTCATCTGACCTAGCTATAACTTTTTGGGATTTTCAGTTTAGACAAGTCCATTTCCCAAAAGCGACGACAGTTTTACGGCGCAGTTTCGGCGACGGCTGCGGCCGGCTCATGAAGATGGAGATATTCTTCATTTCGGGATTTCCGTCCGACTGGAAAAGCTCCAATGAAGCCAAAAGAGCGGAGAAAACCTTGGCGGAGGATTTGAACCTTCTCTTCCAAAAGTTCGAAATATGCCGCGCCCCCTCTATTCTGAACCGAATTGAGGCCTCACGAACTCTTGCGCCGGAAAGACGAAGATCCGCGAAACTTGGCCGGCGATCGGCCAATGGCCCCGATTTTCGTTTCGGTCGAGTTTTTGAGGGGATAAGACGATTGACGGCTTCTTTCGTGCTTTTCGGCAGGTCGACAAAAAAAACGAAATCGAAAGAGGAAGAAAACTTAGGCGGAGTCTCGAGGGCGGAGGCGAAATGTTCGGCGTTCGCTTGGCAAAAGACCTTATTTAGGCCAAGCGCCGAAGTCGCTTTGAACTTCGGCCTCTGGCCGCCGTTTGTCGCGGCGGCCAGAGGCCGAAGAATAGAGAAGGGTTCCGGGAAAGGAGAGAGGTTACGGCTTTGCGGGCTGGTTCAGATAAGCCTCGCGGGCGGCGGCGATGGAAGCCTCGTTGCCCACAACCGCCAGGACGCTGGTCTCAGGGGTAAAGTACGTTTGAGCCACCCGCAAGACGTCGGCGGCGGTAACGGCTTCGACTCTTTTGATTTGCTCTTCGGCGTAATCAAGTCCCAGTCCGTACAGGGAGTTCAACAAGGCCTCTTCAGAGCGACTGGACAGGCGCTGAGAATTGACCTTTTTTTGGCCGACGAAATAACTTATGGCTTGACCGACTTCTTCGTCGGTCAACGGCTGGGTTCTCACCAGCTCAATGATCTCCAGCAGGCCCGACACGGCCTCAGCCGACTTCTGAGGGTCGGTGGCGATGTACATGGCGTTGTAGCTCGAATTCAGACCTGACTGATACATGGAAAAGACCGTGTAAGCCAGGCTTCGCTTGTTCCTCAATTCATTGAAAAGGAGGCCGCCCATGCCGGAAAGATGGCTTTCGAGCACGTTTAAGGCCGCCGAATCGGGGTGGCCCATCGGCGGGGCGAAGAAAGCCAGCGCCAGATGAGTTTGGGCCGAATCGACCGTCAGACTGGTCGCGTTTCGGCCGGTCAGAGGCGCCGGGGGCGGAGGAACGACCACTTTTTTCTTCGGAACCCGGGACTCCGGCCAGTCGGCGAAGAGAGTTTCCAAAGACTTGGCCACTTCTTCGGGGACGATGTCGCCGGCCACCAGCAGATACAGCTGGTCAGGACCATATAAGGCGCTATGGAATTTGACCAGATCCTCCCTCTGAAAGGCGGCCACCGTTTCCGGGCGACCGTCCACTTCCTGCCCGTAGGGATGGTTGGGATATAGAGCCTGGCGCATGAGTCGGAAGGCTTTGTTGGACAGCTGCTCTTCCTTGAGGGCCAAATTCGCCAACGTTTCCGCCTTGATCTCTTTCAAGTTGTCTTCGCTGAAAGCCGGCTTTTTGAGGACATCGCTGATCGTGGTCAAAGCCTCTTCCCAATTAACCGACATGAAAGATGAGGTAAGACCCATGGAATTTCGGCCGTTCGACGGCACGATGGCCCCGCCCAGGCCTTCGACGAATCTGGACAGCTCTGCGGAATCTTTGTTTTGGCTGGCCAAAGTCATGACGTTGGTCGTCAAATTGGCCAATCCCTCCTGATTCGGCTCTTCGGCCAAGGAGCCGCCCATCGCCGCCGCTCGGACGTAGATCATGGGCAGAGAGGCGTCGCGTTTGGCGATGAGCTTGACGCCGTTAGAAAGGGTACGCTCTTCAAAGCCGCCGTCTTCTTTCCGGCTGACTTCTCCGACGTTCAGATTAAGTCGTCCGACGATCCGTTCGATGGCCTTCTCGTCGAGATCGGGCGCGGCGGCCGGCAGCATGAAGGATAGAGTCATATTGTCCAAAGTCAGATATTTCTGCGCTTCGGCGGTCAAATCCCCGGGAGTCAATCGGCCGAGTTGGGGCAAATACGCGTCCCGAATGCGATAGTCCTTGAAATAGATTTCGAAATTGGACAAAAGAGTGGCCAACGAGCCGCTGGTCTCTTGAGTCCGGAGAAAGGAAGAGCCGGCCAGAGCCCTGGCCCTGTTCAATTCGTCCAAAGACAAAGGCTTTTCGGCTATCTGGTTCAATTCTTCGACGACGGCCTCCAAAGCGGGGAGCAGGGAATCCAATTCAGTTTCGAAATATACTTGCAAAAACCCGCCCATGGCGAAGGGTTGGAAGTCGAACTCTATTTCAGTGACCAGACCTTTTTTGGTTTTAATGTTCTCGGCGAACCTGGCCGAACGGCCGGAGTTCAAAGCCGAAGCCAAAAAGTCCAGTTTCGCGTTTTCCTGAAAATCGAAGGCGGGAATCCTGAAAGTGGCCAGAGTCTTGGGCACCTGAGCCATCTCGTGCTTCACGGTCAATATCTTGAGTCCAGGCTTGTCGCCGGGAATGGAAATCTCGTTTTTGACCAACGGCTCGAAAGGATTTTTCAGATCCTGAAAATACTTGGTCAAAAGAGGCTCTATGTCGGCGGGATCGAAGCCGCCGGAGATTATCAGCAAGGCGTTGTCGGGGCGGTAAAACTTGTCGTGGAACGCCAAGGCCGTTTCTCTGGTCGCCTCTCTGACCGTTTCGGGATAGCCCAGAACAGGGTGAGCGTAAGGATGGCCGGGCAGTATGGCCTCAACGGAGGTCTGCCAAAAGACATGATCCGGATTGTCCTTGGCTCTGCTGATTTCTTCGACGACCACTTCCTTTTCCAGAAGGTACTCTTGGGGATCGTAAGCCGGGCTGAAGACGATGTCGGACAAAATGTCCAGACACGTTTCCAAAGACTCCGCCGGCATGGTCAGATGATAGACGGTCAAGTCGTAACTGGTGTAAGCGTTGATGGAGCCGCCTTTGTTTTCCACTTCAGCCGAAACCTCGCCGACGCCTCTTTTCAAAGTGCCCTTAAAGGCCATATGCTCCATCAAATGAGCCAATCCATATTCTTTTTCGCCATTTTCCGAGGCCGAACCGGCCTTGATGACCAGATGACTGGAAACGGTGGTGTTGCCAGGCTGCTGAACGGCTATGACCTTTAGACCGTTGTCCAGAACCCAGCTAGCCTCGGCTCCGCTCTGAGCCAGAGCCGTCCGAGAAGAGTCCGCGAGAGAAAAAACCATCAAAATCACCAATATTTTGAGAAATAATCCAATCTTTTTCATTGGAACGAGCATATGGCAACTCCAAACCATATTAGGCCAAGAGCCTCCAAAAAAGGCCCCAAAGGCCGGATGAGGGCGGCTCCCCCCGGAAAAGACGGACAAGCGAAGGCCGCCGTCCCTCTCTTTTGGCCAGGAAAGAACCAAGGCGAATTATACAAGGTTAGTCAGGGTTTTGGCAAAAAAAATTGAACGTATTGATTGCGCGCCAGAGCCTCGCCTGGAAGATCCGGATCGATGAAGCCTATCTTCGGGGAGCGTTCGGAAGCTTTTTCTTCGCCGCCGCCAGCAGGCGAACAGCCGATAAAAAATGATAAAAACGGAACAAAACAAAACGAAATAATCGAACCATAAGGCGTCAAAAAGATCCAAGGGCGGCCAAATCAGAACCTGGACGCCCATCTTCGCCGTCGGCCACGGAAAAACGACCTGCGGGCCGAACCGCCTCAAATTTTCATTCGCTCAACTTCATCGTGACTGACCGCGACAACATGCCGGGATAATTAGTAAATATTAAAAAACTACACAAAAAACAAGAAAAATTGACCACAAAAAAGATGACATTGTTTATAATTAAAACGATTCATGCATATTTACAAATACTTAAACACAATAATGATAATAACAAACTTCATTAAATATCTTAAAATAGTATAATACAGGCTTAAATTTGTCAATAACATATAAAAATAATTTTCTCAAAAAAAAAAGACAGCAAAAGAAGGCGAATATGATTTTTTATAGGTTCATTATTTCAAGCTTAGATTGGGCCTTTTTTTAAGTTACTGGACTTTGAAACCTTTTTCCTGTAAAATAAACTAGTGTATGCTAGAGGCACACCAGAAAATGGAGCGCCCTTGGCTTTAAGAAAAGACTTTTACTGACGATTTTGATAGTCCGCAGATGCTAACCAGACCGTTTGCAGACCATTTGCGGGCCATTTGCGGCCCATCTAGGGCTTGAAATTCCGGTCTGGATTGTTTATTTTGGGCAATGGTTTTTTTTCCGCCCGGCTTTTTGTCGAGGTCCGGTTGGGAGAAGGCGAGAGAACGCTTTCATCTTCGCCGCTTCCTTTTTGGTCAGAAGGTTCTTTTTCCTCGGCTCGTCGCCTAAATTCAAGTCTCGGCGCCCAAAACGGCCAAAAAGAGAAAAAAGACGCTTGGACTGATCGGCCAGAAGGAAGTTTCTCTGGCGACGGCTGTCCTTTTTTTTGTCGGTTAGCCGAAAAACGCTCGGAAACGCTTTTGGCGTTCTCTTCACTTAACAAAACTGGTCTCGTCTTGCGACAATAGATAAGGTGCTCCTGATGACCGAAACAAAAATTTCAAAATGGCCCATAGATCGTCTGCTGCGGCCCAACACCAGGATAGATCTTATCTTGGACATCGATCTGATCAACGATCGGATCGACGTGCGCAACGGAACCGTCTACGACATCACTGAGCAACACGTCATTATTTCGCAGACGGATCCGCTTATGACCCGCTCCATGGTGGGTCGGGAAGTGCAAGTGACCTTCGTCGGACGCGAGCCGGTCAGCGGCGAAATCGTCCGTTGGGGCTGGGTCGGCAAAATAACCAAAATAGACAACTACAAATTCAACGAGAACGAAAACGTTCAAGCCGTGTATTTGAGCACTCCGGCTTTGGGTCAGATCAACGAAACCAACGCCAGGATGGATTACCGTCTGACTCTCGTCTCCAACGACCACATCAGCATTCAAACTCATCCTTCCTTCGGTCGGGTCGTTCTCTTCGACTTCTCCGCCGGCGGCGTCTTGATTGGCGTTCCGACGCCCCCTCAGGCCACCTTGGGCATGAGGCTGTGGTTCACCCTCTTCTTCCCCAACTTTCAGGCCCAAGGCGGTCAGACCACCATCAACGGCGAGGCGGAAGTGGTTCGCATCAGCTACAACCCTGGGGATCAGATGGCCAAGTTGGGCTTGAAATTCCACGAACTGGACATGAACGCCACCAGAGCGCTGCAAAAAGCCATCAATTACTACATGCTGGAAGAACAGCGCATCAGAAACAGGACGGAATCCTGAGAGCGGACGTTTTTTTTGGGCTCCGTCCGAGCCCAAGTTTTTCGTCATCCCCTTTCAGATCGCCCTCAATAGCCTTTGCAGCCTAAGAGAATAATCGCCCTTTATAGGCCTTTCGCCTTAGGTTTTTTGATTATTTGCTCCTTCCTTTGAAATCGTTCCAAAAAAGCCTCCCCACAAGAAGAAAGTCCCCTTCCCCACAAAAATAAAAGAAAAGGAAAAGGCGCGCGTTCTGGCGCATTTGGGACATTTGCCAAAAAAAGCCTAAGGCGGAATGGAGTCAAAGCGGCCGGACAGCCCGGCCGCAACTATCCGCCTTAGGCAAAAATCGCTAGATGTCGCCGAATGTCGCTAGTGCAAAGTTCTGCAAATTGTTTGATGGCCGCTGTATTCCTTGCTATGCTTTACATAAATGAGCTTGGTTTAAAGACATCCAGCAATTTGGGCGGAAAAAAGAACGATACGCTCGTCGCTAGACGCCAAAAGCATAATGGGATGAGCTGGAGTCGTCAAGGAAGCTCTAGCCTTGCTGCTATTGCCTGTTTCCGAGCCAATGGAGAACTAAGAAACTGGATTTTCTATAAAACCACTGACTTTAAACTGAAACCCGCCTCTACAGAAGGCGGCCTAAATGACCCTATTGCACAGGTCGCAACTATTTACGCAGGATCTCTTTCAGCAGCGCGTTGTCCCGCCCGCCGCGCCGGGCGGCCCACTCATCGGAAGAAATAATCGTGTAGCCAAGTTTGTTCGGCACGTCTGCCGCCTGCGCCTGGAACTCTTTTTCGAGATATGCGTCAGGATTATTTATCGTCATCTGTTTTGGCCTCTCTGTCGGTGTTCTCCTTCTCTAATAACGCCTTGACTTCGCCTGCTAAGACCTCCTTGTCGGGGATGCAGCAGACATAGCTGGAGGCAAATACTTGGTTGCTCAGTCCGCCGAGCGCATATTCGGCCACCACATCCTTGCTTGTTTTGCAAAGGATGACGCCTACAGGCGGATTGTCGCCTTCGTCATTGACTTCCGTCTTGTAGTAATTCAGATAGGCGTTCATCTGACCAGCGTGTTCGATGCGCAGCTCGCCGATTTTTAGGTCAATCAGCACATA
>JAIRTO010000047.1 GCA_031254895.1 Deltaproteobacteria bacterium | reverse complement strand
CCTTTATATTCTTGAATACTACTACAAAACGGCCCTAATGCCAAGATTGCGGATTTCGCGATTACGCGCCATGTTTTTCCCATTATTCGTCAGAAACGGGTGAAGCCTTTTTTAGCCGCCGGACGCCGCTCTCGCCATGGCTCCTTTCCAGTCTTGACGCTTCAGGGAGATTTCAAAAACGTCTGGAGTCGGACGGCGCCGACGAGCGGACGGCGAGCGCCGCGCGGATTGGCCATGGTCGCCGCGTTCGCCAAGACTGGGCGCTTTAATGGGGGGAGATCCGCCTAAAAAGGGCCTTCGGATAAGTCTTCAAGGCGCGGCCAAAAGGTCGCTCGCCGACGGGAAACGCTTCCGGAACCAAGCTGCGGTCATCTCTTTTGTGGCGCCATTGGCGCGAAAATTATTGGTTTTCTGGGCTTGCCAATAAATTCCTTCCGACGACGGACGAGCCTAAGGGGCGAGACTTAGAGCGAGGCACAAGGGTGAACTAAGCGCAAGGATGAAGCGCGGGGGGGGGGCGAGGCGCAAGGCGCAAGGCCGAACTCAGGGGTTAGGCGCAAGGATGAAGCGCAAGGAAGAATCGCAGGAGCGAAGCGGAAGGACTAAACTCAAGGGCGAAGCAAAAAAAATACTTGGCGATTCGCCCGGCATAAACGGAAAGACGCTCATGACCCTGAAAAAAAAATAGCCTATTGATTCGATTCGGATTATAATAAGCGAAACTTTATCTGGTCGTCGACATTTCGTCGAGGGGAGGACGCGTCTTGAAGATATATTCCTGAAATATCGGGCTATAAGGAACAATCGTCGCGAGTTGCGCGCAAATGTCCCGGCAAGGGAGGCCGTTCGAGCGAACGGAGTTGCTCCTTGCTTTGCCCCTGACAGGAATATTTTCTTCAATCGGCGTCAATGGAGCCAAAAAACGGCTCTGGTTTCGCCGCCTCGCCTGGCGCCTCCAAGGAAAAGGCCGCAGGAAATTATTCCTGGGGCTTTTTTTTTGAAGAGGAGACGAGAGCTATGGCGATCATATCCGTGAGCCATCTGACGTTCAGTTGGCCGGATCAGACGGAAAACGTCTTCGAAGACTTAAGTTTCAACATTGACTCCGAGTGGAAGACCGGCTTGATCGGTCGAAACGGAAGGGGCAAAACCACGCTTTTGCGTCTTTTGGCCGACAGAGAGGCTCTGGACTACGCGGGGACCATACGTTCCCCCAAAGGGTTCAAATATTTCCCTCTCGCCGTTCCCGACGGCCGAAAGCGGGTTGGGGAGGTCTTGCGGGAGATTTTTCCTGGGGCGGAGTCTTGGAAGCTGGAAAGGGAATTGAGCCAGATGTCTTTGCCGGAAGACGTCTCGGAGCGGCTCTTCGATAATTTGAGCTCCGGCCAGAAGGTCAGGATCTTGCTGGCGGCTCTGTTCGCCGGAGACGAGGATCACGTTCTCTTGGATGAGCCGACCAGCCATCTGGACAGAAAGGGACAGGAGATCGTCGCCGAATACCTCAAATCAAAAAATGGCTTCATCGTCGCTTCCCACGACAGAAGCTTTTTGGATTCCCTCTGCGATCACGTGCTCAGCCTCAACAGAACTTCCGTCGAGATCGTCGGCGGGAACTATTCGGTCTGGGAGGCCGAGAAGTCAGCCAGAGACGAGCGCAACGTCATGGCGAACGAAAAGCTCCGCCGAGAGGTCGGCCGACTCGAAAAGGCGGCCAGGACGTCGGCCGAATGGTCGCGGAAGGCGGAAAAGGCCAAATTCGGCGGCGGCCCGGTGGACAGAGGGTTCGTGGGACGCAAGGCCGCCAAAGTCATGAAGCGGGCCAAGTCGCTGGAAAAGCGGCAGACGGCGGCGGTCGAGCAAAAGAAAGGATTGCTGGCCGATTTGGACGAGGCCGGCTCTCTTAAGCTCGCGACACTTCGACATCGCTCGACGACGCTTTTGGAGGCCAAGGAACTGGAAATTCCCTGGCTGCCCGGCAAAAAGCTGGATATCTCCATAAAGCAGGGAGACAGAATCGTCCTCCTCGGAGACAACGGGGCCGGGAAATCGAGTTTTTTAAAGGCCCTGGCCGGGAAGTCCGACATTTCCGGCGGCAGACTGTGGCAGGCCAGCGGACTAAAAGTCTCTTATCTGCCCCAAGAATCGGGGGAATTGGACGACGCGCCTGGAACCGTCAAAGATTACGCGGCGGCGATGGGTCTGGATCTGACCATGTTTCTGACCGTTCTTCGAAATCTCGGCGCGCCTCGCGGCGCCTTCGAGACGGATCTGGCCGCCTTGAGCGCAGGCCAAAAGAGAAAGACCCTGTTGGCCAGCTCCTTATGTCAGCCGAGCCATCTCTATGTCTGGGACGAACCCCTGAATTATCTGGACGTCATCTCTCGCCGACAGTTGGAGGAGTTGCTGCTCGCCTGGCGGCCGGCCCTGATCTTCGCCGAGCATGAGGAGCTTTTCGTCGGCAGAATCGCCACCGAAAAGATAATCATTCCTTGAAGTCGGGGGAGAATGGAACAAATGCGGGCTCGTTTCGCCGAAGTTTTCGGAAAAAGACGCTTTTTCCCAAAAAGATGCGGACGAGCCCGACTATTGAACAAGATTCAGGATTTTTTTTTGGGAAGGCCAAGGCCGGGCTCTCCTGAAGCCCCCAAAGTTCTGGACGGACATCTTCGTCAACCTCCCTAAAAAGGCCGCCAAAGAGGGCGAATCAGCCGCCGAAGGCAAGAAGCGGTCAAGAGAGAAGGCTGCGCCGACCCGGTCGCGCAAATCAGCGAAGACGTCCGGCCTAGACGCTCCCCATCCGTCCGGCTCTCGATCGGCTGTTGGCTAAATGGCCGTTGTGGTTTATAATGCGCTTATCTGTAACGGAAATACGGTCAATAGATTTAAGATCGGGCCAGCTGGAGGAGGCGTCTTTTTGGGGCTACGAAAGGTCGTTCGAAGAAACGACCCGGACAAGGGGACTAAAGGTCGCCGGACATGATCTGGACGCCAAACGGCGAAGATTCGACCAGACGGACTGGCCGAGCCTTCTCCGCCGCCCCGACTGGCCGCTCGCGAAACAAAACGGCATTTGTCAGGAGGATTTATGGCCCAGAGGACAAGATCTGTTCCGGCCGACGGCGTGTACTTGAGATGCCCCGCCTGCGGCAAAAGCGTCTTGATGCCGGCTCAGTTCTGCAACTTTTGTCACGTCGATCTCAACAAGGCCACCACCCCGAAAAAACCTAAACCTCACATCGTGAAGGTTTTGTCCACTTGGTTGGCGGCGCTGCTGTTCCTTAGCCTGGCCGCTTGGCTCGTCTACGTGGTCGCCACCGGCGACCCGCTTGTTCCTGAACCGATCAGAAATCTTTTTCCCGGCTTCATTCGTCACCGCGTCGGTTTTTTGCAATAAGCGGCCTTTTCATTTTCTCTCGCGTTCGGCTGGCGAAGCCGAAAAAGGCCCTTTTGCGTTCGCTCGCCGGAAGTCGCGGGAGCGATATTGAAGCCTTTTAGCGAGGGAAAGATACTTTCGTCCGTCCCGCTTGCCGAGTCTTTTCCTCTTCTCTCTTTTTTTCCCCCCTTTGGCTAGTCTGGTCATGTTCATGGCCGTTTCGAAAAGAGGTCGTCTTTTCGAAACGCTTTAATTTCTCCTTCATCTTTCTCTTCCTCGCCGATGGCGCTTATGGCGGCAGATGCTCCGGATGCGTCAGATGCTCCGGAAGCGCCGCAGATTCTCCGGCTGTTTCGGCTGCTCCGGCGGCGCCGGATGCCGCCGGACGCGCTTTAGCTTCCCCTGTTTCCGGTTCGCCTTGGCCGAAACCCGGCGGCGAAGGCTTTTCTTCCGTTTGGGCGAAGGTTGGCTTTTTTTGGTCAAAGCGGGTTGTCCCTCGTTCGGGAGGTGTATAATGGGGGGCGTTTTTTTTCTTTGCCGCCGAGGATCTTGATGCTGAAAATAGACGATCTGAAAAAAAAATATGGTCAGACTAGAGCTCTGGACGGGCTGTCTCTGTCGGTGGCCGAAGGCGAGCTCTTCGCTTTCTTGGGACCGAACGGGGCCGGCAAGACCACGACCATACGCATTTTGAACGGTTTGACCCGGATGGACTCCGGAGAGGCGTTCATAAACGGAGTTTCTTTGGCCGAAAGACCTCTGCAAGCGAAGCGGCTGTGCGGCCTGACCGCCCAGCACGCCAACTTGGACGGAGAACTGAGCGTCCGGGAGAATCTCGACGTTCACTGTCGGCTGTACGGTTTGAGCAAGCCGGAGAGGCGTCGGCGGATCGACGAGCATCTGGCTTACGTGGAAATGGAGGACAGAGCCGACAGTCTGGTCAAAACCTTGTCCGGCGGAATGAAAAGAAGGCTCATGATCGCCCGGGCCTTGAGCCACGGCCCCAGGCTTCTTTTTCTGGACGAGCCCACGGTGGGCTTGGATCCGGCCATCAGAAGAAGGATATGGGCTCTGATTAAAAAAATATGTCTGGACGGAGTGACGGTTTTCTTGACTACCCATTACATCGAAGAGGCGGAGTTTTTGGCCTCAAGGATCGGCTTCATCAACGAAGGACGTTTGGTGTCCGCCGGTCGTCCGCAGGAAGTCATGGACAACTTGGGCCAGTGGGCCGTGGACGTCTTCGGAGCCAACGGCTCTGAAACCAGATTTTTCCGGGAACGCTCCGAGGCCGGCAGTTTCATCCAATCGTCCAACGGAGCCGGCTCCATTCGGCGGGTCAATTTGGAGGACGCTTTCCTGAAGCTGACGGGAAGGAGAGTGAAGTGACGTCTCTTCTGGCCGTTTATCTGCGGGAGATGCTCATCCTGCGTCGCCGTCTTCTGCGCCAGCTCCTGGCCATGAGCGTTTCGCCCCTTTTGTACGTTCTGACCTTCGGCTTGGCCTTGGGCGGCTCGGTCGTGGTGGACGGCCGCAGCTATCTGGAATTTTTGATCCCCGGTCTGGCGGCCATGAGCAGCATGACCCAAGCCTTCGCCATCGCCGGAGAAATAAACGTGGCCAGGTTCTACCTCCACGTTTTCGAGGAATTCCAAGCCGCGCCAGTGTCCAGATGGTCTTTCGTGCTGGGGGAGACTCTGGCCGGCGTGACCCGAGCCCTGTTGGCCATTGCCGTGGTCGTCCTTTTGGGCTTGGCCTTCGGGGTTCGCCTGCAATACGGCTTGGCCTTTTGGGGAGCCGTGCTCCTGAATTCTTTGGCCTTCGCCTCCCTGGCCGTAGGGATGGCCATGCTGGTCAAAACCCATGCCGACCAGGCTTTGTTGACCAACTTCATCATAACCCCAATGGCTTTTTTGGGCGGGACTTTTTTCCCTTTGGAAGCTCTGCCGAGCTGGGCCAGAACCATCTTGTCGTTTCTGCCTTTGTCCCACGCCTCCAAGGCGGCCAGAGACGGGGCCTTCGCCCTGCCGACCAGCTTTTTTCCCTACTTGTGTCTTTTCGGGGCCGCCGTTTCTTTTTTTATCCTGGCCGTTTGGGCCGTAGGCAAAGCCAGAGACTGACGGCGGCCGACCGCCTCGATCTGCTTCGATCTGGTTCGTGCTGGTTTCTGTCGGCCTTTTGCGGGGGGCGATTTCGGGGAGGGATAGGCCAGAGACGCGCCTAACGGGCGAGAGAAAGAGATGAAGAGTTCAAGACAAGCGAAACTAAGAGATTTGAAGCGAAGAAAAAAAAATTCGACCTGTGCAATTGAGGCATTTTTGGTCGCCATCTCTAGAACCGCCGGTTTCAGTTTGAAGTCGACGGCTTTGTTGAGAATCAAGTTTTTTGTTCTCCATTGACTCTGAAACAAGCGTCGGCGTCAAGGCTAGAACTTTCTTGACGACTCCAGTTCGTCTCCTTATGCTTTTGACGTCCAACGGCGAGCGCATCGTTTTTTTCCGCCACAATTGCCGGATGTCTTTAAACCAAGCTTATTTCGTATAGCATAGCCAGGAAGACGACGGTTAGCCCTGGGAAAATGCGCAGACATCGCGCCGCGCCCGGCCAAAAAGCCTGCGGGTTGAAAGGGGTAACCTTCTTCCAGCGGAATTTTGCGCCGCCGACCTGCAAGACGCGTCAGACCATCGGCCCGCGCCGATTGTCAAAAATTTTTTTTCGAGCAAAAAAAGCCCTGAAAATGCTGGCTTAGAGCATCTTAGGGGCCTTTGTTTTTCGCGCGGCTCAAAATAGCTGTTGCCATTTGACATGGAATTTGATTAAATAAGGCCGAAATCGATTGAAGATCCATGCCCTGCATAAAATCCGGATAGCCGCCAAATTAGGCGAGGATCATGGCAAATATTTTTCAGGCAACGACAAGCTCCCTTGACGCCGCGCTTGCGGGCTTCTTGCGATAGTTTATGGCGGGATTAGACTCTGAAGGCGGTTTCCTTTTGGAAACATAGGCGAAGTTATCCGACATTGAAGCCGATATTGAACAATTTGAGAGCGAAGATCAGGCGACCGCTTTTGCGGCGTGATTGTCCCCTAAGAACCATAGACGAAGCGCGGCGAACTGCGGACGTTGCGTGACGACGAATGCCCCGACAAAGCCGAACCCATGGCGACGGCGCAGTCCGAACCGGGCGTCGCTTCGATTAGGCAATTCTTCGTCTGTTCGCGACCTTTGAATCTGCCGTCATTTCCGCAAGGGCAACT
>JAIRTO010000027.1 GCA_031254895.1 Deltaproteobacteria bacterium | reverse complement strand
TGTGGCGGTCGCTCCATTGAGCGTTCCCTCTTCCGCCAGAAAACCGTCCAGCGATGATCCTATATTGTTCTCAGCCACCTTCCTTTTCCGGTCGCGGGCCAGTTTCCGTTCCTTGCCCTGGGTCTCTTGAGTCTTATTTATAAATCCGTGCAGCAAGACCATATAGCCATCGGCGAAACATAACAGCGCTCTGGAAATTCTGTGGCCACTGATCTCCGACAGCGCTTCGTAAAGGCCGCCGCCCAGAGGGCGGCAGGTCGGCATACCTATCGGCCAGCCAAACTCAACCGTCTTCAGGTCTTCGCCAATGATGGTCGAATCTGGCTGGCCGAACTTTTTCTGCCATTCTCTCTCCAGCTCTTTGCCCCCGCCATCTCCATCAAAAGCGACTTGAATAATCTTCTTAATCGTCCTGTATCAATTTCGGTACATAATAATATTTGCTTCTTCTAAGATTTGTCAAACTCCATTGGATTTCATCAGCAATAATAATAATAATAATAATGATGATGATGATGATGATGATGGAAAGCGCGATTTGCTCGACGAGAGCCAGGCGACCAACTTAAGGCATATCGGAGATTGTTCAGGCGCTGTCCGCGCAATTGCGGCCTGGCCGGGCATGGTCAATTGGTCAGACGCTGTCTGACCAATTGCGAGCGACTCGGATTTGACGGATCGCGTCGACCAAATCCGCTTGACGAGGTCGGCGGCTTTGGAATCGACGCTAGGTTCCGGATGCTTCATGGAAAAATCCTGTCTTGAATAATCGGCCTGAGGCCGGTCTAAAAATTGGGGGCAATGCTTTTTTTGCTTCATCACCTTAAGAACAACGGCAAGTCATTTCGTGACGGCCCCTACAGCGACTCCACCTCTTTGGCAAACGTCCGTTCCATCGCGTTTTTTCGCCCATTCACGGAAGACGGCGAACTAGGCGCACAACAGACCGGAAATAGTTTGAATTTTTAAAGAACTTATGCTAATCTTACTGCTGTTTATCTGGCCATGGAGTCATATTAGGGAAAGATCTCCCTTTGGACGATCAAGCCATGACGGTCATTTCGCCTAGGCGAACGCCTTGGTTAAGGTCGAAAATTTGCCGTTCGCCGCCGTTAGTCGACAGAAACGTCACCTTGAAATCTGGCCGAGCGATTGCTTCTCCAGAAAACGGCGCTTCGACGGAGCGCGGGACGAAACGATTTCAGCGGCGGTCGCCCGCCTGCGTATTTAGGGTTTAGGGTCGAAATCGAGAGCAATTATTCGGCCTTTGGCTGGCCACGCTGATTGGCTTCCCCTTAGGTCAGCTCGCCGAATAGGAAAAAACGGTGGCCGGCAAGCTAAAATCTTGCGACGCCAAAAAAACTCGCCGCGACACCCCCGTAGCGCCCCTACAGAATGACGCAAATCCCTATTCTCGTAAAATGACGGCCTTTAGCGACGGCGGCGAAGTTAAAAATTTGGCCCGCCTGCGCGTTTCCGAAGGACAATTTAGCGGCAAAGTCTCGCCGAAGCAAAAACAAACGCTTTTCGTCCCGGTCTTTCGGACGATAAATTGCCTTCAACCAACATGACGGTTTTGGTTTTTTTCTCCAAAGCCGAACTTTTTGCGGAGCGTGAACCTTGTCCGATTCGACGGAAAACGGGATAATCGCCAAATGGCCCGAAGGCCCAGTGACAGTCAACGATCTGGCCATGAAGGCGGTAAAACTCTTCAGCGATGAAGGCCAGGACTGCGAAACGGCGGTGATCTCGGCATTCGACGATTTTCTCGGCCTCCGCCTCATCGACGAGTCGGAGCCCAAAGTTCGCCGCATTGGGCTCGGCTTCCAAGTTCCCTGCGGAGCTCTTCTCGGGGCGACGAGGGTCTTGTGTCATGTTCTGGGACCGCCTCACGACTCCGGACGTCTGGCCCGCGAACTGAACCTCGCCTTCGCCAGGAAGCACAAAGCCTCCACGTGCCAATATTTGACCGCTCACATAAAATGGGGAGAACATCATCGCTTTTGCGGCAAATACGTCTATACCGCCGCAGAATTGCTGTGGGAAACGCTGGAACCCATTTTAGCTAACCGCCTTTGACCTGTTTTTCAACCTTTTCCCTTAGATCAAGACCAATCGAGGCCTCCATGCCCAGCAAACAAATTCCGCCGTTGACGGGCCCGGTTCTGTTTGGTCTCACGGCTTTTTGCCAACCCTTCTCCCGAGGCCTGACCAACGCCTTTTTCGGCTTATTGTGTCTCTGGGGGCTCATCTGGCTCTTCTATGGACGCAAACGCTGGTCCATCCAGGCGCCTCCTTTCCCCGGCCGACTCCTAAAAGGGTTTTTCGCCCTCTCCGCCGCCTTCGTTCTGTCTTCCATCTTCAGCGCCGAGCCGATTCTGAGCTTCAAAACGACGGCCAAGGTTCTCTATCTGACGGCGGCCGCGCCTTTAACTTGGCTGGTTCTGTCCATTCGGCCCAAGCTTCTGACTCTGCTGCCATTTATCTACGGAGGAGGCCTAATCGTCTCCGGAGCCGCAGCCTTCTACGAAGCGGACTTATGCCTAAAGTGCGTCAGAGCCAAAGGAAGCTTGGGGATCATGGAGCTGAGCGGGATTTTGTCCCAACTTCCGCCGCTTTTGGTCGGCGCCATGGCTCTCGGCCTGCGGACCAAATCCGGCGTGGCCAAAACGATTTTTTTTCTGGCGGCCATGCTGGCCGCCGGCGCGGCCATAATCATCAATTGCAGCAGAATCGCCATGATTTGCGCGCCTCTGCTGACGTCGATCATGTTCGCGGCGAACTTCAGATTCTTCAAAAACGTCATCGGCGCGGCTTTAGTGGCCATAGCCGTGTCCGGAGCCCTTTTC
The DNA here is from genome assembly GCA_031254895.1 of Deltaproteobacteria bacterium. Taxonomy (GTDB): domain Bacteria; phylum Desulfobacterota; class Desulfarculia; order Adiutricales; family Adiutricaceae; genus JAIRNQ01. Next base: position 13,917 of record JAIRTO010000027.1, on the reverse strand, counting down.
ATGCTGACGGACGAGCGAATCTCCGCCCGCTTCGCCGACATGACCTCTTCCATCGAAGAGAGCAAAAATAACCAATACAGATTCATCTTCGTCTCTCACGGTCTTAAAACCTTCAAACAGCATCCCGTTCTGGGCGTCGGTCCAGGCGCCAAACCCAGCCCCATTTATCCGGCAGGCTCGGGACGATATGCTCACTCGCATAACCTTTTCATCAATTTTCTGGCTGAACTGGGCGTGGTTGGCCTTTTTGCCCTTCTCTTCTTTCTTTTCTGCCCTATTTCCCTATTGTGGCGACGCAGACGCTCGAAAGATCCCCTCGTCTTCTTCTGGACTTGGGCGGCTTTGCTCGTTTTCCTCCAACTGATTCTGAACGGCCTCACCGACTACCTGTTTTCCAACAGCATCGTCATGACGACGTTCCATTTCATCCTAGGCGCAGCCTTGTGGGCTTCCCAAGCCAGACCGGAGAAAGAGGAAGACCTGCTCGTTTAGCGCCGCATAAAACTTGAGCGAGGCCGAAACTTTCATTGCTCGTCAGGATAACGCATCTATGCGTCGGAGTTCTTCGCATTCGCTCGAGGCGGTCTATCGTGACAACCTACCGAGACAATCTGCCTAGACAGTCTGTCAAGACGATCCGCTTCAAGAAGTCGGCGAATCATTTCCGCGAGTCTCCAAAACTGAAGAAAAATCGCCAATAAACGCGGCGTTCGCCGTCATTACGCCGCGAGACGTCTTTTTCAATTTTCCCGCTTTTCAATATCGGCGACTGCGGCCGGCGACGTCAAAAAGCCTCCCTTATCGGCGTCTCTCCCTTTTTTGTCAGAGGCGGCTCTTGGCCGCTTTGTTCCAAAACCGCTCCAAGCCTAAAAGTTTGCGCTAGAAAGATGGCCGCCTATCCAGCCATAGGCGTTCGGCCGGGAAAAGCCTGACGCGAGTTTGGCGTCTTTATGGTTCGCGCGCGTGTTTGGCTCCTTTTGGTTCGCGCACGCGGGTTCGCGTGCGAGTTCGCTCGCGTCGGACGGCGAGAAGGGATTCTTTCCGGCGCCGTCCGCCAAGGCTCCCTTCCCTTTTCTCGTTGTTATCGCCCTAGAAACGGCGGCCGAGGGACGCTCTGACGCGGGCGCGTTCGGCCAGCCTCCATGAATGGATCCGGGCAGCGCCTTTTGACGAGACGACGCCCGCTGACGGCTGATTGGTTGATTTCCTAAGTGGAAAGTATTATCTTAGATAGAGGAAGAATAGATTTATCCGTCAAAAGACGAGAAAAATGCCGAAGGCGGCCAAAAAGCGCTTTTTTATCAACGGCCTGCCTGACCAAACTCTTGACGCCGCCGTTTTGTCACGCCCCGTTTCGGCCTGTCCGGAGAACGAATTGAGCATAGAAGTCAGACTTAAACTGAGCTACGACACCGCCAAAAAGGGACAACGCCTTGATTTCAATTTCGAGGTCTCTCTTCCCGGACAAGGCATCACCGTGGTCACCGGCCCTTCCGGAGCCGGCAAGACGACCTTTTTGCGCTGTCTGGCCGGCCTGACCAGAGCGCAAGGATTCCTTTCCGTCAATGAAAACGTCTGGCAGGACGGCGCTTTTTTCTTGCCCACCTGCCATCGCCCTTTAGGCTACGTCTTTCAGGAAGGAGCTCTTTTTCCGCACCTGACCGTCAGCGGCAATCTCCTGTACGGAGCCAAGAGGGCCGGCAGACGGTCCAAAAGTCCCCGGACGGTGGATATGGACAAATTCATCGAGATTTTAGGCATAGGACACCTAATGGAACGGAAACCCGACAATCTTTCCGGCGGCGAGCGGCAGAGAGCGGCCTTGGCCCGAGCTCTGGCCTCTAGGCCTGAGATACTGTTTTTGGACGAACCCTTGAGCGCTCTGGATCAGGAACGCAAAAACGAGATTATGCCCTATCTGAAAAGTCTTAAATCTCTAGACCTGCCTATTGTTTACGTCTGTCACTCCCAAGATGAGATTGACAATCTGGCGGGAACCGTCATTTTCATGGAAAAGCCCGGAGCCCCTCTTCAGGCGGCGGCTCGCTTCGCCGAAGGAAGACTGCGCTGATGAGATCGCGGCTCGGCAATAAGCTCTTTTCCGGGAAAACGGCCTTTGGCCTGGGGCTGTTGGTTCTTTTGGCCTTCTTTTTCTCCGCCCTGAATCATGAGGTCGCTTCCGCCCAATCGGCGAAGGAAATCTCCAACCAGACCTTAAAGGACATCCCCGGTCTGGATCCGCAAGATCTTGAAGCCTTGGCGGCTTTCCAAGCCCAAGGACGAACTTTCGTCTACGGCTCCGTCTACTCCACCGAAGCCTTCGTCGAAGATGGCGCGGCGAAAGGATTTTCGCCTCTCTTCGCCGAATGGCTTAGTCGTCTTCTGGGGCTGGACATCCAGGTCAAAATTCTGGACTGGAACGATTTGCTGGACGGCCTCGCCGACGGGTCGGTCGATTTCACCAACGAACTGACCAGAACGCCGGAGCGGGAAAAAACATATCCCATGACCAGGCCAATCCTCGAAAGGCCCATCAACTATTTCCGGATTGAAGGACGGGAGACTCTGCAAGAAGTGGCCGTTCGCCGATCGTTGAAACTGGGATTTTTGGACGGAGCCCTGACCATTTCCCAGGTGGAGCGAGTCGTTTCCTATCCTTTCGAAGCGAAGCTTTTCCCGGACTACAATGAAGCCTACCAGGCCTTGGCCGACGGCGAAATCGACGCCTTTTTGCAAGAGGGAGTGGCTGAAGCCTCCTTCGAATCCCACCCGGACGTCCTCGTCTCCGACTTTTTCCCCATGATCTATTCGGAGATCTCGCTGACCGCTGGCTCTCCTCAACTAGCCCCGGTCATCCGGATCATTCAGAAAGCCTTGGACGCCGACCGCCACTCCCACATCGTCGATCTCTACGAGCAAGGCGACGCCCTTTTCCGACGGCATAAATTCCGGCTGAACCTCTCAGAGGAAGAGAAAAAATACGTCGACGAGCGAATGGCTTCCGGAGCGCCCATTTATTTCGGCTGCGAATACGACAATTATCCGGTCAGCTTTTACAACGAGAGGGATGAGGAATTTCAAGGCATAGCCCTGGACGTCATAAAGGAAATGGCGGCCGTGACCGGCTTGAACTTTCAGCCTTACAATTCCGGCCCCTTGGATTGGAAGGCCCTCCTCAACACGGCGGAAACCGGCCAAACCTCCTTTTTGACGGAAATAATTCGTTCGAACGAACGAAAAGACGCCTTCCTCTGGCCCAAAAACAATTTGATGACCGACAACTTCGCCTTGCTGTCTCTGACTTCGGAGCCGGACAAGAAATTGACGGAAGTGCTTTTCTCCCGGGTGGGCATAGTGGAAAACACGGCTTTCGCCGAGTTGTTCGAAAGGTGGTTTCCCAACCACGGCGAAGTTTTCCATTATCGGAGCAACCCTGAAGCCATGTCGGCGCTGGAAAACGGGGAAGTTGACCTGCTCATGGCCAGCCGAAACCTCAACCTGAACATGACCAATTTGCAGGAAAAGCCCAATTTCAAAGTCAACATCCTTTTCGACCAAACCTTCGAATCCACTTTCGGCTTCAATAAGGACGAGACGGTTTTGTGCTCCATCGTGGACAAAGCCCTAGGCGTCATCGACAACGCGGCCATTTCCGACCGTTGGACCCGCAAGACGTATGATTATCGAGCCAAGCTGGCCCGAGCCCAAATCCCCTGGCTAATTGGCTTGCTCATTCTCCTTCTGGCCTTGCTCTGTCTTTCCGTTCTATTGATGATTCGGCGACGCGGCTACTCCAAACGCCTGGCCGATTTGGTCAAAGCCCGCACTCATGAGCTGGAGACCCAAAAGGAAGCCGCCCAGGTGGCTTCCAGAGCCAAAGGAGAATTTCTGGCCCGGATGAGCCACGAAATCAGAACGCCCATGAACGCCATCATAGGCATGGCCGAACTGGTTCTCAGGGAGGACATCCCCGACAATCTGGTCGATATGGTCGGCAACATCCGCCAGGCCGGCAACGCCCTTCTGGCCATCATCAACGACATACTCGATTTTTCCAAGATAGAGTCGGGCAAGCTGGAATTGATAGAGGCGGAGTATCAGCTGGGTTCGCTCATCCACGACGTCATAAACGTCATCAGCACGCGGCTGACGGATTCGCCGCTGGACTTTCTGGTCGAGGTGGACAACAACCTCCCCAGCGCTCTTATCGGCGATGAAATCAGAATAAGGCAGATCCTTCTGAATCTTCTTTCCAACGCCTGCAAATACACCAAGGAAGGGTACATCCGTCTGACCGTGGACGGATCAATGGAGGAAGACGGCGTCGTCTCGTTGTCCTTCCGGGTGGCCGACAGCGGCCGGGGGATAAAGCCTGACGACATGCGCAAGCTGTTCGCCGATTTCACGCAATTGGATCAGCAGGCCAACAGAGGAATAGAGGGAACCGGCCTGGGCCTGGCCATCACTCAAAATCTGGCCGCCATGATGAACGGCAGCGTCGAAGCTCAGAGCGTTTACGGGGAAGGCAGCGTCTTCACGGCCGTCATCAGGCAAAAGGCCGTCCCGCTGGCGCCGCCCTTGGCCAAGCTGAAGGATCCTGAGAAGGCCAAGGTCCTCATCGTCGAACGCCGATCCATGTTGGCCAAGAGCCTCGAATGGACCTTGAACCGTCTGGAAGCCTCTCTGGCTCACACGACGGGAGTGGTCGGAGCCGGCAAAGAGATCGCTTCGGGCCGATACAAATACGTCCTGGCCCACGAAAATTTGGCGGAATTCCTGACCGCCAACTTGCAAAACGCCAAACCGAAGATCCGGCCCATCTACATCTCGACTCTAGGAACCAGACCAAACCGCATAGACGGGGCCACCGTCATTCCGGCCCCCGTCTTCTGTCTTCCTCTGGCCAACGCCTTAAACGACGCGCGAACGACTCTCATCCCCCGCAAGACTACCGGCAAAGTCAGCTTCACGGCCCCGAAAGCCAGGGTCTTGATCGTCGACGACATGGAAATAAACCTCAAAGTGGCCAAAGGTCTTTTGACGCCTTTCAAGCTTCAGGTGGACCTCTGCACTTCCGGGCCCCAAGCTCTGGACATGATCAAATCGCGCGACTACGACATAGTGTTCATGGATCACATGATGCCGGAAATGGACGGTCTGACGGCCACTCTGGAAATACGCAAAATGCCGCAAGGAGCGACCGTGCCCATCATCGCCCTAACCGCCAACGCGGTCTCCGGCGTGAAAGAGATGTTTCTGGCCAGCGGCATGAACGACTTCATCTCCAAACCCATCGAATTAGCCAAGTTGGAAAGCGTGCTTCACCATTGGATCCCGAAAGACAAACGCTTTGACGCTGAAGGCTCCAGACCGGAACAAATGGAACCGCCCTTGGCCCAATAATCCCGCCTCTTTCGCCTGCCCTAGACGATTCTTGCCCATAAGGCCGCGCCAGCCGCCAAAGGGAAAAGGGAACAAGAACAGACCCGCTCGCGCCGCCCTAAAAACGCCTCCGGCAAATTGACGGCCGCAAAGATCGCCCTTTTTTCCCTTTCCTGCCCACCCTTGAAATTTGTCAAAAAATAGGCGCCCATATTTTCGCAAGTCCCCGGAATGTTTTAAATTTGCGGAATGTTTTCGAATTTGCGCGGCCTATGGCGCCGCTCCGTTCAGGGCGTCATTTCGTCCCCAAAAGCGGCTGTCCCGGTCAAGCCGCCTCGACGTTTCGACCAAGGTCTTGCCGTCCCGTCGGAGGCGAAACATTGGCCGCTCGGTCAAGGCGGCTCGCTCCGCCATCTGGCTCGTCTTTTTTGATGAAACTTGGCTGGAGATAAATTTGGGAGAGGTCAAGACCGGCAAATCGCCAAAACGGCCGAAGCTTCGTTTCCCGGCCTCAAAAAGCCGCCAACGGGCAAGCGCGTTTTACTGGCTTTCGGAAAAAAAAAGCGGACGACGCCGCCGACATGGGACATGATTTGCCGGCGACATGATTTATCGGCGACAAAATTGAACTGGCGACATGATTGAACTGGCGACATGATTGAACTGGCGAGGCCGCGGAAGAGTCAGTCCAGAATCGTCTTCTTGCGCTTGGGCTTGTTGATGCGAGCGGAGAGGATCTGACTTGGATGGAAGAGCAAGCCGAATTTTTTGGCTCCGGAAGAAGAGTATTGACGAGGCAAAAGACTGCCGAAACCCCGCAAAGTGACAGGTCGCCCGCTGAGAAGCGAAGAGCGCATGGAAGCGATGATCGAATCCATGGCCGACTTCACGACTTCAGCGGGCAAATTGGGGCTGCGCTTGACAAGCTCCTCCATAAGCTCTCTTTTATTTAGATGAGGAGCATTTTTGCTTCTAGCCAAAAGCGAACCTTTACAAAAAGATGGACGACTAAAACAGTCCAGGACGATAAAGAAACTTGATGGAAGGAACGTTCAAATCCGAACTGACCTTGTTCAAAAAGCCCAGCTTGGAATCAAACAACTGCTCAAAGAAACCGCCCAGACCGTTCTCGTAAATGATCGGCGAATCAGGGGAAAGACCGCCGAGTTCTCGAGCCATGGCCAGAGCGTCGGCATAGCCGCCCATCGAGTCGGCCAAACCGAGCTTCAAGGCCTCTTCTCCGCTGAAAATCCTGCCGTCGGCCAAAGGCCGGATCTGCGCTTCGTCAAGTTTGGGACGGCCGGCGACGACGTCGCGCAGAAACTGCTCATAGACCTCGGAGACCATTTTCTGCAGCATGTCCCGTTCTTCCTGACGCATCGACCTGAAAGGAGAGCCAATGTCTTTGTGCTCCCCGCTTTTGACGACCTGCACTTTAACGCCAAGCTTGTCCATGGCTTGATCAACTTCGATGGTCTCCATGATCACGCCAATGGAACCGGTGATTGTTCCCGGATTGGCCATAATGTGATTTCCGGCCATGGCTATGTACAAGCCGCCGGAAGCGGCCACGGAGCCCATGGTGACGATCTTGGGCTTGGTGAAGGCGTTGAGAGCCCGGTATAGCTCCTGACATGGAGAAACGGCCCCGCCAGGAGAATTGATCCGGATGACCACGGCCTTGATTAAATCGTTTTTCTGAAACCTCTCCAAGGATTCCACGGCCCAACGGGTGTCGAAGATTTCGCCTTGAATGTCCAAAACCGCCGTTCCCGGCCGGCTCAAGGTGGACAAGGTTTCGCGTGAACTGGTCAGCAAGCTGTCGAAGGTGGAGATGAAGGAAAAATTGCAGCTGCCGATGCCTAAAACGCCAAGAATCAAAATGACCCAAGGCCAGGTCGGAAAGAAACGCTTTTGAGGCGGTTGAGGAGGAGGCACATGACGCGAAAGAGGCGGATGGGGATGATCGTCCCAACGCCCTGACGAGGGCAGCGAACCCGAAGCGGCTTGATCGGGTTGGCCGCCCTGCGGCGGAAGGCCGTTTTGCGGCGAGGACGCGTCAAGGGGAGAAGAAGAAACAGGGCCGACGCCCAAGCCTGAGGCTTGAGCGTCGGCAGGAAAGGAAGAGTCGGACTGAAGCGAGCCGTTGGCGGAAGGAACGGCGAAGCTGTCGGATCCGTTTCCAGAAGAAAATCCTTCTCTATAATCTTCGGGCATTTATATATCCCGAATCAGTCGACTGTCTCGGAATCGTTCGATTGGTTTTTTTCCGCCAAGAGCTTATCGAGGTTTCCAAAAGCGGCGCCGAAAGACGAAGCCGCGCCGTTCGTCCCGGTCGACTTGCTGCTGTCGGCTATGTAGTCCTTATAGCCGCCTTCGTCGTCTTCCTTGGTCTTGCGCTTGACCGAAAGACCTATCTTATGATCGGTGGTGGATATGGAAACCACCTTGGCCGTGACCTCTTCGCCGACGGAGAAGGACTCGGAAAGAGGCTTGCCCTTGGGCAGACCCGATTCGGAAACGTGAATGAGCCCTTCCACGCCTTCCGCCAGTTCAATGAACACGCCGAAATCCGTCACGTTGGTCACTTTGCCGATGACGGTCTCGCCCACCGGGAAGCGATTGAAGGCCACTACCCAGGGATCCTCTTCCAGCTGCTTGATGCCGAGAGAAAAACGCTCCTGATCCCTGTCGATGGACAGAATCACGGCTCTGACCTGATCGCCTTTTTTGAAGACGTCCGAGGGGTGCTTGAAGCGGCGAGTCCAAGAAATGTCGGAGATGTGAACCAGACCGTCGATTCCCTCGTCGATGCCGATGAAGGCGCCGAAGTCGGTGATGTTCTTGATCTTTCCTTCGATGATGGTGCCGATGGGATAGCGATCGGCCACAGCCGTCCAAGGATTGGGCTCAGTCTGCTTCATGCCCAGAGAAATTCTTTTGGCGTGGATCTCCATTTTCAGGATGATGGCGTCAACCTGCTCCCCGACCTTCAAGAAAGTCGCGGGGTTGCGGATTTTTCTGGTCCAGCTCATTTCCGAAACGTGAATGAGCCCTTCCAGTCCGCTTTCCAGCTCGACGAATGCGCCGTAATCCGTGAGAGAGACGACCCTGCCGGAGACGCGCTGGCCTTCCGAATACCTGCTCTCGGCAGTCAGCCAAGGATCGTCGGTCATCTGCTTGAGACCCAAAGACACGCGGCCTCTCTCGCGATCGAAAGCCAGGACCTTGACGGTGACCTTGTCGCCGACCTTGAACAGATCGGCCGGATTGCTGAGACGGCCCCAGGTCATGTCCGTGACGTGAAGAAGACCGTCCAGTCCGCCCAGCTCGATGAAAGCCCCGTAATCGGTCAGGTTTTTCACGGTTCCCACGACGATGGCGCCGACTTCCAAAGTGGACATGGTCTTGGAGCGGACCATTTCGCGTTCGGCCTCAAGAATGGCCCGGCGGCTAAGAACGACGTTGCCCCGGCGCTTATTGTACTTAAGCACCTTGAAGTCGTAGGTTTTGCCGACCAGACTGTCAAGATTCTTCAGAGGCCTGGTGTCCACCTGAGAGCCGGGCAAAAAGGCGGGGACGCCGATGTCGACCGACAAGCCGCCTTTGACCCGGCTCGTGATCGTCCCTGAGATGGTGCCTTCTTCGTTGTGGACGTGGGCGATCTCGTCCCAGACTTTCATCTTGGCGGCTTTTTCTTTGGAAAGAATGATGTCGCCTTCGTCGTCGTCCCAACGAACGAGAAGAGCTTCGACCTGATCGCCGATCTGGATGGACATTTCCGCGTCAAGTCCGGAGAATTCGCTCAGACTGATGCGGCCTTCGGATTTGGCCCCAACGTCGAGCATGACGTACTCTTTGGTGATCTGGACTACGGTGCCTTTTATGACTTCGCCTTCGGAGGGGCATCTCAAGCTCTCCTCGTAAAGCTGATCCATAGATTCGGTTTCAGATTCGGTTTCCTGAGATTCTGATTCCAAGGCGGATCCGTCATCAGCGCTGGACTTGTCGGAAGAGACTTCGGCATCCGCCTCAGATTCGAAGATGTCGTCTTGATCATCCGCGAGATCTTCCGAACAAGGATAAGGGTTGAAATTGTGGGTGATGAAACTTTTTTGCATGGTATCCCCGAGCTATTAAATTCCTGAGGGGGTTCTGGCGTCCGCCCTCACTCCGACGACGGAGCGAGCCGTCAGTCGTATGGCATGATCCCCCAAAGTCGAGATTCGGAGGATTCCGAAGGAGCCGTAAAAGGGAGCGTTATGGGCTCCAATAAACTCCTTCGGGCGCCCGTCGCGTCGAGAAGGAAAAGGGAGACCTTCCCTCGCGCAGGCTGAAGCGGCCTGCCTAGCCGCCCATATTTTTTGGAAAAGCTAATCGATTCGTTTTTCTTGCCGCCTCGTCAACCTCCAACCAAAGTCAAAGGTTTTCTAGAGGTTTCACGGCAAGCATAACACAAACCGAACAACTTTTCTTAAATTTTATTCAGTTTAAGGCGATAAAAGACTAAATACAGGTTAACGAACTAAAAAGACTCGAAAATTAGAAAAAAAACCGCCACAGGAAATAATGGCCGAACAAAAAAAACAGGCCCAAATAAGATCGTCAAAAAGACTAACTGCGACTTAGATCGTATGTTCGTTCATTTGCCAAGTCAAATTGGATAACCTTCCCAACTTTGTAGAAATAACTATAAGTCATCTCGGCTTAACAAGTCAAGTCCATTCTTCGGGCCGAAACCGGTTTCGGTCAAAAAAAATGATCTAAACCTCCTAAATACGTGAAATTAAACAATTTATAAAATCTTATATTGTAAAATTAAAAATAACATTCATTATCTTTTTTTTATAGTGAAAAAAGTTTTTTATGTATTTATTACAAATTATATACATATTTAATATATGTAATTAGCAATTTACGCGTCCGAATGGGAATTTCGCTCGGGCCACGAAAAAGAGAAAATTAACGAACGATCGTATCGGGCTTGATTTCGGCTGACGGAAATGGCTGAAAAAAAAGCGTTTTACAGCAATAATGCAACGGCAGTTTTAGGCAACTTCAGATATAGCTTGATAAAAAAGGCCATATCAAGGCCTTGGCTCCGGCAAAGAAATTTTGCAATCAGAAGAACAATTTTTGCAATAAAATATTTCTCAAGGAGGATGACCTCTTAAAGACGCAAACCCGCTCTATATAGCCTTTTCCCGTTTCTTGCCGCTAAGTTACTTACTTACTTTTGCAATGATCTCAAACATAAATTTTGCAATGCTTCCATATAACCAGGCCTATTTGCGAAACATATGGCGTCAGGCCATTTTCTTCCTGGAGATAAAACCGTTCAAGCCGCCAAAACCGGCTGTTAGTTTTCGAAGCCAAAAAGAGGTCGGAATTAAAAACCGATCTTCCAATCGCCTTCTTTTCTTTTTCCAGTCTCGTTCGCCCGCCGCAGCTTCGTCAGGATTGCGGCCGGACGCCGCAAAACTTGGCTGATTTTAGTTTCTCTCGTCGTTGACGAGAGAAAAACCGCCGACCGCCGCCAAAAGCCTTTGCCATTGGCGGCCGGACTTGAAGCCGCGCCCAAGTCGCCGACTTATAGGCTCGCGGAACGGACGACGGTCGACAAGACTTTAATCCTCACCCCGGCGCAGCATCATAGCCAACCGAGTCGACAAGACCTTAATTCCTCACCCCGGTACAGTATCATGGCCAGCCGAGTCGACAAGACCTTAATTCCTCACCCCGGCGCCGTATCGTCGCCAGCCGGCGGTTTTGGCGAACAAAAATCGCCGTTTGTCCAAAAACAAAAAATTACGGCAAGTCCCCTCATTTTGCCGAGCGTCGTTCCCCGCCGTCAAGACGGAAAAAGAGCGTTGAAGGTCAATCTGGCCGAGACCCGAAAAAGGCGCTCTCTTTAGACATCTCCGCGATATTACTCGCTATTGTTCCGAATGCCTTATCCTTCAACGTCAGCCAAAAGGCCTGACGTCAACGCCAAGTTATTTTTTTGACGAACCCTCATCCGTCGCCGTCTTACGTCGCCGACGGAGGCCAAAAGCCGTTCGACGAAATACCCGGCCGACGAACAACGCTCTTCGAAGTCCGTCCCCACGTCGGCGTCGGCTTTTTGGCGGCTAAAGTTCGAAAAAGAGGAGGAAGATCAAGCCTTTTCTCGGCAGCGATCGACGCCGCATGAGCATGTTTCCGATTCCCCCGCCAAAGCCGGGACAAACAAAGACGCCAAAGGGGAAAGCCCTTATTTCGGTCGACGCGAGCCCTTTGGTCCAATTTCTTAACCGTAAAAAAAGCCCCGCAGCCAAAAAGAGATCTGCGGGACTTTGCTGGACTTTAACGAGACGAGGCGAGACTTTGCGAGACAGGGCGAAAAGGGGCGATTCGCCGGGAAACGAAGCAAGGCAATGCGATCTTGGTTCAGTTGTCCAAAAATGGCCGAAGCTTGCGGCTGCGGCTGGGGTGACGGAGCTTGCGCAGGGCTTTGGCTTCTATCTGACGAATGCGTTCGCGGGTCACGTTGAATTCCTGACCGACCTCCTCCAAAGTGTGCTCGTTTTTTTCGCCTATGCCGAAGCGCATCCTGACGACCTTTTCCTCGCGAGTGGTGAGCGTTCTCAACACCATTCCCGCCTGTTCGGCCAAGTTGTTGGAGATGACGATGTCGGCCGCGCTCAAGCTTTCGCGATCCTCGATGAAGTCCACCAGAAAGCTGTCTCCGTCCTCGCCGATGGGAGTCTCGAGGCTGACGGGCTCCCTGGCGATGTTCATCACTTTTCTGACCTTGTCGATCGGCAGCTCCATTTTTTGGGCGATCTCCTCCGCAGTGGCTTCCCGCCCAAACTCCTGAAGGAGATACCGCGACGCCCGAACAAGCTTGTTGATGGTTTCGATCATATGGACAGGAATGCGAATCGTTCGAGCTTGATCGGCGATGGCCCTGGTTATGGCCTGACGAATCCACCAAGTGGCGTAGGTGGAAAATTTATAGCCCCTTTTGTACTCGAATTTGTCCACCGCCTTCATGAGACCGATGTTGCCTTCTTGAATGAGATCCAAAAATTGCAGACCTCGATTGGTGTATTTTTTGGCGATGGAGACGACAAGCCGCAAATTGGCTTCGATCAGATTGTTCTTGGCTTCAATCGACTGACGCTCCGCTTGGTCGATCGAGGCTAGAACGGATCGCAGCTCCTCTCGACTCATTCTCGTTTCCTTCTCCAACTCTTTGAAAGAACTGAGCAGAGCCGCGCTCTCTTTCCCCAACGCCTCGACTTGTGCGACCGTCAAATTGAGGCTTTTCAGTTTTCTAGCCTGAGTCTTCGGTTCCTTCTTGACCAGCTGGCAAAATTTTTTCAGCTGAACCGACGAAGCGGCTTTGACCAGGGCGCAATTGGCGTCGATTTGGCCCTGCATCTCGTTGAAGCGCCTGTCCCATTTTCTCAGGCGGTCGACCATGGCTTCGAACTGCATTTTGTTGAGGCGCAGCCTTTGAAATTGCTGCTCCATGTCTTGACCGCATTTTTCTTTGTGTTCGAGGATCTTTTTTTTGCGAACTTCCGAAGCCGTCCTCATCTCGTCTTTTACCCGGCGAGAATAGCGTTCCTGATTGCAAGCCAGGCGATTAATGTCGTCTATGGCCGATATGAAATCCTGCTTGCGTTTGCTCATGTCAATCATCCAATTCTCGTCGTCGACGTCGCGCACGACGTCCTTAAGCCGCAATTCTCCTTGCAGAAGCTTGTCTTTCAGCTCCGACAACAAGTCCAGACCGACCGAGGTGCGCATTATGCAGCGGATGACCGTTCTTTCGCCTTCTTCTATGAGTTTGGCCGTCTCTATTTCCGACTCTCTGGTCAGGAGATTGACATGGCCCATCTCTTTCAAATAGAGTCTGACCGGGTCGACGAATCCGGAATCGTCGTCGTCGGGGTCGGCGACGTGCAGGTCAGGTTCGCGCTCTTCCACGACGGAGTCTTCGAATTGTTTTTCGCTTCTGACGACTTCAAGGTCTTCCGTCAGTTGCAGGCTCAAATCGTCAAAAACGGCGATGACTGACTGAATGTCGTCCGGCTCGTCGACGTCAGGAGTCATGACATGACTGAGCTCTTTAAAATCGGGACTGTCTGGAGACAGCACGGCCTGTCTGCCATTTGAACGACCATCTCTGGACACCTTGGCCTCCTGTCGGGCTTTGACGGACGTCAAAGACAAAGCCCGGATAGGCTATTGAACGTCGGTTTTCCGGAAAAAACCCATGGAGAAAAGAAGTTCGGCTTGAAAAACGAAGAAAGACCGGACAATGAAACTTAAGATCTCAAAACGTTTTTTGCAATGAAAATCGAGCTGGAAGACGATTAGCTTTGTTCAAAGTATATCTTATCCGAAAATAGTTATCCAGTCCCGACAGAGTCGCCCTGCCCTCGTCTCGGAAGCGCCGAATAAGGCGATTAGCCAAAAAAGGCGACGAGCGGACAAACAACGGACTATCCTTAGACTTTTTTGCCTTAGACTTTTTTGGCCTCA
>JAIRTO010000373.1 GCA_031254895.1 Deltaproteobacteria bacterium | reverse complement strand
GAGACGAAGAACCGGGTATTTTTTGAAATCGTAATCCGAAGAGCCAAGCCAAAGATTCTTGAAATAGCCTTTCTCGCCGTCAAACAAGACATTTAAAGCGTCCAGCAAAAGAGTTTTGCAAAAAACCTCTCGGCCGGACCAGAAAATACTCTCGAAACGGATAATTGACCAATTTATGGATGAACTTCGTTTTATCGACATACGCGCAATTATGGTCAATTATTCGGCGGAAGCTTTGAAGGCCGAGGGGCGAATCTTTCACGGCTTCACCATAATATCGCGGCCATCGACCTTTTTGGCCGGCTAATGCCTGTCCCTTGAATCGGAAGTCGCCAATTTTTAGGGGCCACTCAGAGCCGAAGCCGCCCTTCGCGCCTTCGGCCGCAGTCTTAAAATTTGGCTCCCATAGCCGCCGCCCAGAAACGGCGACGCTGCTGGGCCAAACGCGCTCATATCCGTTCGGACACACACACGCGCACACGCGCACACGCGCACACGCGCACGCGCGCACGCGCGCACAAAAAAACGACGCGTCTGTGAGGAGTTCAGTTAGGAACAGCGAACCTTTCGGCCGCTCTTGTTGAGGCGGCCCGCGAAATCCAGTCGAGTTTCGAGTCGAACCTTTTCGGAAAGAAGCGCTATTCTCAGAAATTTGCAGCGAAACTTTCTCTTGGTCGTCTCGTCCAAATCGGAAAAATGAAAGTTGTTCAGAGCGGTCAGCTTTGTTAGACCCCGCAAAGCCAGGTTGTCGTTGACGAACGCATCTAAGGCCCTGATCCTCTGGACGCCGTCGACAATTTCAATAAGACGCTCTTCTAGTTGGCCAAAGATGAGAAAAGGCGCAGGTAGATCCAGCAACAGCGACTCTATGAAAGCCGAACGGTCTTTGTCGCTCCAAACATTTTTTCGCCGATAATCAGGCCCGACGAACAAAACCCTTTTTTCGAGGTCGCCGTCGTCATCCTCGCCGTCATCGTCGTCCGCTTCCTGGCGCGGGTTGAACATGTCGACCAAATCATGAATCCGATAATTAACCGTGTCGTAATCTATGAGACGACTTTGAGCCCAAATTTGTCTTTCGGCCTCTTTTTTCATCTCCGCAGTCAAACCCTTTTTTCTTTTCGTCATTTTTCATCCCCAGGCAAAAGACGGCGGCGAGGCTCGTTCGCTAAAAGTCAAAACCCCGCCCTTTTGGCCGGGCGGCCAAAACGGCCATCGCCCTAGCCGCAAGGCTGCGGGCGCAACTATAGCCGTCGGCAAGATCCGCCGATAAGCGAAGCGGCGAGAAGCGTTTCCGCCGAGGTCATTATCATAGCATGGGAAGAAAAAAAACTCAAAGGCGTCATTTGAACATTATCGCTTTTACGATTTCGGCCTTTGAAGGACGATTTCAAAAACGCGGCCAATTCGCCCTTTATTCGGTTCCTTTTTCCGGAATCCATTTGACCAGAGTCTGCAGAAGCTCGTTGACGTTGATGGGCTTGCTGATGTGATCGTTCATCCCGGCGTCCAGACTCAATTGGCGATCGTTGCTCATGGCGTGGGCGGTCATGGCCACGATGGGCAAATCCGCATGGCCCATCTCCCTGATGATGCGGGTGGCCGACAGACCGTCCATCACCGGCATCTGAACGTCCATCAGGACTAGAGAGTAGTCGTTCTCGCTGACCATGTCCACGGCTTTCTGGCCGTTGGCGGCTATGGAGACGACAAAGCCGGCGTTGCTCAAAATCTTGCTGGCCACCAATTGGTTGACGTCGTTGTCTTCCACCAGCAATATCTTGGATCCTTGGATGCCTTTGACCATCTCCCTCTCGGCCTCGGCCGAGTTCTTGCGCTTGCGCGACGTCGGCTTCGGAGAAGCCTTTTTGCCGAACAGCTCCAGCAGGACTTCATGAAGAAGGTTGTTGCTGAAAGGTTTGGTCAACACTTTGACGGCGCCGACTTCCCTCGCCGAGCTCAAGACTTCGTCCCGGTCGTAGGCCGTCACCATGACGATGACCGTCTTTTTGTTCATGACCTGACTGTCGTTGATGAGGCGGATCGTCTCCAGCCCGTCCATGTCCGGCATCTTCCAGTCGATGAGGCACAAATCGTACGCTTCCGAGCTTGACTTCAAATGCTCGAAAGCCGCTTGACCCGAGGAAAACGCGCTGACCTCCATCTCCTCCTGAGCCAAAGCGACCTTGATGATTTCCAGAGCGGTCTGATTGTCGTCTATGACCAGCGCCTTCAAGCCTTTGAAGCTGACGTCGGTTTCGACCTTATCTTCCTTCGGCGGCTGGCCGATCTCCAAAACGACGGTGAAGATGAAGGAGCTGCCCTCGCCCAGCCGGCTTTCGCACCAAATGGAGCCGCCCATCATTTCGGCCAGGCGTTTGGATATGGTCAGACCCAAGCCCGTCCCGCCGTAGCGGCGGGTTATGGAGGCGTCGGCCTGGGTGAACGCGCGAAACAATTGACTTCTCTGCTCGGGCGACATGCCGATGCCGGAGTCCTTGACGGAGAACTGCAGATGCGCGTGAGTCCCCAGGATCTCCCTCAATAGAACCGAAACGGCTATGTCCCCCTTTTCGGTGAATTTTAGGGCGTTGCTGAGAAGATTGTTGATGATCTGACCGAGCCTGACCGGATCTCCGACGAGATGGACAGGCACGTCGTCGGGGAAATCCAGACTGAGGGACAGAGACTTGGCCTCGGCCTGAGACTGGTGAAGGGCTAAAGAAGCCTGAATGAGATTATGCAAGTTGAAGCACGTCTTCTCCATCTCCAGCTTGCCCGCCTCTATTTTGGAGAAATCCAAAATGTCGTTGATGATGCGCAAAAGGGCCTGCGTGGCCACGCTTATGCGCTGAAGATACTCGAACTGCTGATCGTTTAGATCCGTCTGCAAGACCAGGTGGGTCAGCCCTTGAATGGCGTTCATGGGCGTGCGGATCTCGTGGCTCATGTTGGCCAGAAACTCGCTCTTCGCCCGGCCGCTTTCTTCGGCCAGCTTCTGGGCGAGTCTGGCCTCCCTTTCCTGTTCGGCGATGGCGTTGAGCTCTTCCTCCATTTTCTTGCGGCTGGAGAAATCGAAGTGGCCGCCGACGACCCGGAGGGGAGCGCCGTCCTCGTTTCTGACCATGACCCGGCCCACGTCGTAAGTCCAGAGATAGGTGCCGTCCTTTCTTCTGAGCCGGACCTCGAAGGCCATAAAATCGTTGGGCGGCCGGCGGAGACGATTGGTGGACGCTCTGACCATGGCCTCGTCTTCCGGATGAATCAGCTGCATCCACTCCTCCAGAGACCCGGACAGATCCCCGGGCTCCAGGCCGAGAAGATCCAAAAAGATGTCGTTGTAGTCCAAAAGGTCATTGGCGACGTCGTAGTCCCAGGCTCCAAAATTGGCCGCTTTGAAGAAGAGCTCCATCTGCTCCTTTTTGGCCGCCAAATCCTCCTCTATCCGCTTTTGCTTAGTGACGTTCAGCATCACCCCCAGGATGCGGGTGGGCCGGCCGTCGTGATCTCTTTCCGCGACCTGACCCTTGTCCAAAACCCAGACGGCCGAGCCGTCCTTGTGCATCATTCTGATGACCGATTCGTATTGCGGGGTCAAGCCGGAGCAGTGATCCATGACCGCTTTCATGGTGCGGCCCCGGTCGGCTTCGAAGACCAGATTTTCCCGTTCGGAGATGGTTTTGCCCAGCTCGCTCACGTCCCGGCCCAGAATTTGGGCGCAGTTGGGACTGTACTCGGCCTCCATGGTTATCAAGTCCAGAGAAAAGACGCCCACGTTGGCCGCGTCCATGACGGCGCTTAAACGGCGCTGCTCGGCCATGAGAGCTCGGCTGGACTCGTCGCGGGCTTGCAAGGCGTCGGTCAGAGCCAGACGGGCCAGACGATTGTTGTGAATGTCGGTCACTATGCCGGACAGACAGATTTCGCCAGGCTCGGTCTCTCCTTCCATGGTCCCGCCGCTGAAGCTCATCCAGCGATATTCGCCTCTGTTGAGGCTCATCAGACGAATATTCTGCTCGAAATAGTCGTCCCGTCCTTGAATTATCTCGTCCAAGCCGTTCAGCAAGGCTTGGGCCTCCTCGGGATGAACGAACAAGCCCACAAATTCCCGAAGACCCATGACGCTGCCGATGGTGCCGTCCCCGAACAAGGACAGAAAGCTCTCGTTGACGGAAATGACCGAACTTTCCACTTCGTCGGTGGGAACCAGCAGCTGCCATATGCCTATGCCGCTGAAGAAGAAATTTTTCGCCAGGCTATCTATAGACAGCTGAGAAATCCTGTTGGTTTTTTGCCCGGTAACCATCTATTATTTTCTTTCGCTGAAGCCCTGCCCGTCGAAGCCTAATTCAAGGCCGGGCGAAGTCAGCCGATTCTGTTGATGATGAAGGAGCAGGCATAACTAAGGCCACGCCATAGCCAAACAAATGATATTCCAGGAAATGCGCCGCAGATTCGCCCAAAAAAGAGGTCATACCGCCTGATCCGCCGTCCCTGAACATAAACGATAAGCTATATTACCTTTGACAAGTTCAAAAGTCCACAGTCGAACAAGCATAACGGCGTCTTTCCGCCTAAACTCAATATAGAGTCCCTCGCGGGCCTGCATTTTGGGAGCCCGAACAAATAAGCCGGAAACTCCGAAAACGATTATGCGCCGCGAAAAATACTCGGCCGAAGGTTTCTTTGACCAATAACCGCGTAGGTCAAAAAGCGATTGAGCCAAAAAGGCGAGAAGGAAAAAGAGGACATTTCGGCTAAAGGACGCGGAAAGGCAAGAAAAGTATGGAAGAAGACGACAAAGAAAGTAAAAGGAACGGAAGGTGAAAGAACTGAAGATAAAGGCGCTGAAGGGAAAGGAAGGAGCGCCGCGAAAAAAAGAGGCGCTCCCCCTTGGCTAGATTCGAAACTGTCTAGTCAACGGAGAGCGCCTCGACCGAGTCGCCTTGCCCGAGTCGCTTTGATCGAGCGGCCTTG
>JAIRTO010000366.1 GCA_031254895.1 Deltaproteobacteria bacterium | reverse complement strand
ATCGCGTTGATAAATCTCTCTTCAAGCTCATCAAGGGCTATCCCGTAGAAGCATTCATTGTCATTCATAGACGCGCGTCTCCTATTGGCGAAGAAAATAAGCATACATGAGTATATTCCATCAAAATTTCACCAGGCAAATCTTCAGGAAAGCAAATTGTTTGGCGGAGCTAACGCGCTGTTCCAGGTTTTTTGAAGGTTTTCGACCTGGATCAACTGGTTCGGGTAGGCAGAGAAGGAGAGCGGAGGCCTGGATTCGAGGATTGGGCCAAAAATCGACCTAAATTGGGGCCGCTGTCAAACCCGAAGCTTTTTCGAACCGGAACGAGCTGCAAAAAAGGCGAGCCTTGACGGGCAGCTTGGAAGGCGGCTCTCCAGTTCACGGCTTCTAGAGGGATTAGGTCTGCAAACCAGGCAAATTCATTTATGGGGAACGCCGCCCAAGTCAAGGACTCTCCGCATCCGCCGAAAAAGGGAAGGCCGACCGAAAACTTTTGCGGCTCCGCGCAAAAAACACCTTCAAGCGGCAGCTCAGCCAGAGAGACGGCAGGCCATATTTAGCCGCCAGCCCGGCTTTCGGACTTCGGCTCTCTCCATCGGCGAAGCTTCGCCGAAAAAAAAAGCGTTCCGAAAGCCGGGCTCCGGCCTCAAGTCATTTTGGCGTTGACCGCCAAAAAAGACCGGCCTATTTGGGCACATCCCCCACATGAAATTCGACTCGGCGGTTTTTGGCCCGTCCCTCTTCAGTGTCGTTTTCGGCGATGGGCTTGGTCTTCCCGAAGGATTCCACCACCAGCTTGTCGGCAGGAGCGCCGTACTTGACCAGCAGATCCTTCACGGCTTGAGCCCGTTTGCGGCCAAGCTCCATGTTATAGGCGTCCGTGCCCTTCGCGTCGGTATGACCGGCGATGGTGACGACGCCGAGCTGAGGATTCTTGACTAAAATCTCGGCGGCGTACTGAATTCTGGGCAAGAAGGCGCTTTTCACCTCCGCCTTGTCGAAATCGAAGAACTGGGAATACGCCGCAATCCAACAACCCCTCTCATCCACGGCCGCGCCCGCCGGAGTGGAAGGGCAGACGTCTCTGTCGTCGCAGACGCCGTCGTTGTCCGAATCTTGACACGGCGGAATGTCGGCGGGACCGAAGATCTCGTTCATCATGGACTCGAAAGAAGCTTCCGAACCCAGCAGATCGCAGATGTTCCAGCTCTGGCCGTTGCCGGCTTGGGCGATGTCCCTAGCCAGACGATGACCGCTGGCCTGTCTGGTGACGTAGAAGGTGTAAACCTTGGTGTCGCCGTATCGACGAACGAGGTTTTTGGCTTTGTCGGCCGGGGCGCCGGGATCGGCCGTTTCCTCGAAGTCCGCGAACATGAGAACGGCTCTGGGGCTTTGCATGACCGCCAATTCCGCTTCGCTCGAAGTCAAAGCGTAGCCGAAAGGCGAAATCGAATCGGCGGCGAAGAGGCGGCCGATGGCCGTTTCCAAGGCTGGACGGTCATAAGTGGTCGGCCCGAAATACAAGGTGGAGTAATCCTTGCGGCTCCAAGCCTGTTTGTAGCCGAACACCCTCAAGGCGGCGACGTATGGATGACTGGGGATGCGGTGATTCATCTTGCGGAGCAAAGTGTTGACCGCTTCCTGCTTGACCAAGGCGCCGACGCAGGGAGAAAGGCGACGCATGGACGAAGAGAGATCGGACAAGATCTCGAACCCCTGAATCTTCATGGCGGCCGAAGCTCTAGCGGGAATGACGCCGGTAGGCTGCTCCGACGGAGGAGGAGTCAGAGCCCCCATGGCCGAAGGGGCCAAGGGAGGTTCGCCGGGAGCCGCGACCGGCGCGCCCGTCTGACCCAAAACCGGAGTTGAGGCCGGCACGCCGGCGGCTGCGGCCGCGCCCGCCTCGTTCGTGGGCGAACCGGCCGTAGTCTGAACCGCTCCTTGCCCGGGCGGAGGCGGCCAATAGTCTCCCTCGCCTGGCTGCGGCGCGGAAGAGACAGGGGCGTTTGACGGAGGCGGAGGCCAGTAGTCGCCAGGCTGACTGGTCGAAACGGGTTGACTGACCGTCTGCTCCGGCATGGGCCAGGTCTCCTGCGCCTGCGGATATGTTTGCCCTTGTCCGGGCAGGGCCGGCCACCCTTCGGCTTCGCCGGTGTTGACGCTCTGGGCGGCGACGACTGCCCCGCCGGAGGCGGCTATGACCGGCGCCGTTTCCGGCGCCGGAGCTCCGCCGTCGCGACGAATGATGAACTCGGAAATTAGACCTGAGTCTTTAAGGGCTTGAGCCGCTCCGCCGGCTTCCTGCTCGGAGTCGAAAGGACCGAGATAGACGCGGTGACGCAAGCCGGCCCCAGGGACGTCTTCAGCTCTATAGAACGAAGGCACCCCCTGACTCATGAGTCTATCCACCTCAGCGGAGGCGGAAGGCTGATTATTGACGCTCAAGACCTGCACGACGAAAGGCTGCGCCAAAGCTTGACCGGAAAAAATGGCCAAAGCCGCGAACGAAGTCAAGAACGAAAGAAAAACTGTCTTGAGAGCATTTGAGATAATAGGCATGCTATCGGCGCTCCATGGAGGATGATCGCAAAAAAAGACTTGGCCGGGTTCCCTGCGAAGGGCCGGAATTTTGGCCAAAATGTGGCGAGCCTTGGACGGCTGTTTATTACGGCAATTTTATATGAGAAAGAGAACGAAGTCCAGACCAGAATTTGCCGTCGACAGTTGGCCGTTTGGCCATTTGAGTTTTTTTCGCCTAAGCTGAAATCTCGTCCGGCTCTAAATCTTTGACCCGCGCCCAAGCTTTGTTTCGCTCGCCGGAATGGAAGCCGTCCTCCCTTCATGTTTCAATCCTTTTGGGCCAAAGAGACAACTTTCCGCCTCGAGGAGCAATCTTGGCCCTCGATCATTAAATATCTTTATTTATTCTGGAATATCAGACGTTTGTCCGTCCATTTCGCGGAGAGCCATCTGGTCGAATCGACAATTCTCCAATAGCGCGAATTCTTTTTAGGAAGGTTTCGGACGAATTTTCCCAGCTAAGCCTATAGAGCGACAAGGAACGCCGCCTAGTCAACCCGTCTGCGGATGGACAAGCGTCTGCGGATTGAAAGCCGCCGCCAAGCGGCCATCATATGCGCCGACAAGGCGATCTTAGCCGAGGCGTTCGACTATTCTAGCTTTTTTAGCTTTTTTTAGCCCTCTCCTCCGGAAAATTTCGTCCAATAAGGCATGTCGTTAAATTAGGCCGCCAAGTTACTGGCGTCTCGGCCCCAGAAGGCGGCAAGCGCCCAGCGCTCCAGGTTTGCCGCGCATCTTCGGCGCTCAGTCGCCGAAGATGGAAATCGAGAGGGAGCTTCGTTTTTTGGCCGACCGACAAGGGGCAATGACGTCAAAATTTAACTCCTCGCGAATTTAGCCAAAAATTACAGAAATCCCCTTAGAGGGGCTACTTTCGGCCTTTCTTTCGCTTCGGTTTCTGTTCCGCCGCATCTGCCGGAGCGCAGCCTTCGGGCGCTTCGAAACCGAAAGCTTCGCAAATCTCCAGCTGGGCTTCCGAAAACGGCGTGATTATCGTTTCCCCGTCTGGACGCCGTATCTGACGAATAGAGCTCATCTCTTCAAGAACGTCGAGAGGGCTAGAAAATAGACTCTTTAGCCCGGAGCTGTTCCAGACATGGCTGAGACATGAACTCATGACGAGAGAAACGAACATGATGAAATGGCGTCCAGTCTCGCCGTCTTTCGAGGAGTTGAGCGATCTGTCGGCGCCCGTCTGTCTTTTCATTCGTTGAAAAAACATTTCCTGTTCGTCTCTCAGGCGATGGAGGCGGAACGTTTCCATGGCGTCTAAGTCCAGTTTATGAGTCATAAGGGCGAAGAAGCCTGAATTTATTTTGGCCTTTTTAATCATCTCCTCGCGCGGAACATAGCTCAAGAGCCTTTTCGCCGCCTGGTCAAACTTAAGTTCAAAATAACCGTTTTCTCGCCGCGCCAGCTCGATGTCCGGCAAGACAGTTTTATTTCTAATCATTTCTTCAATCATATTTTTTTGACAATCAATGTCGAGCATCAATTGAAGCAGTTCCTGACTTCTCCGCATCAAGTCGAAATAAAGATTGACTCTCGGACGGCCAGCCTTTTTCTTCGCTCGTCTTTCGCCTCCAACTTCATCGTCAGCTTCGAACTGCCCATGGAATATCTTCTCTTCCCGGTCGACCGTCAGGGATTTTGGGCAGAGCTCAAATTCGCCTAAGCTCTCCATCGCTTTGGCGACATCTTTTTGACTGAGCTTGACGCTCATGATCATTTTTTGGTTTTGCGTGATGAGCTTTTCAAGACAGGGCCAATTTTCATAACCGCGAGCCGTCGCCAGCGTCACGTTTTTGAACCCGGCCTGCTTCAAATCGGAAAGAACGGCGTCAAGGGTTTTCGAGTCAGGGGCATTTCCCGAAAACGTCTGGTAATAAACAGGCAGGCGGCTCAAAAGATCGTACACGACGGCCGCAGTCGTCCGAGGCGGCGGCAGGCGGTCTTGGTCATGGCCCCACTTCGCGCCAGCCAGGTCGTCGTCGTAGGCGGACGTTGTTTCAACCACGCAAAGTTCAGTCTTTCCGAGCCTTGAAGCCCGCAATTCGAGCAGTTCCGTCCGGTGTCGTTCAGAAACGCCTTCGGCGATTCTGGCCACCTCCGCCGAAGTCAAAGGTCTGGAAGAAGGAGTTTTGTTGTTTCGCTGCCATCTGGCCAGGCCGTCGTAGCCGAGCCCCGAAAGGCAAGGAAACATGGCTAGCGTCAGAATGTCGTCGACAATTTCCTCGTTTTCGCGGAAGACGATTTCCAAATCCTGTCGGAGGCCCGTCTTGTCGGCGATCTTTTCCATTAGCCACACATGGCCGTACAACAAGTTTCGGCAATTTCCGTCGCAAGCGGGGCTTTCCTCCCTTCGCGGCTCCGCGAGGTTTTCAGCTTCGCTCAAGTCCCAGCTCTCCGGAAATATGAGTTTAGCCCGTTCTTCAGGGGAGATCCGCCAAAAATTGGCCCCGGGAATGAACTTCATGTCCTCGTCGACAGTTCCCCAATGCACGTAACGATAGGTTTTTTTCCCCGTTTCCGGGTTCTGAACCGCCGGCTGCGTGCTGGCGTAAGTGCGTCCATCCACCACGTGGGGCCTGACGCGAAATGGAGCCGTCGGATCTATTGGCCTAGCCATCTTTTGCGCCTCCTTTTTTAAGACTAAATATTAGCATTAAATTTGGCGGAGCGTTAATTTTATAGCCCGTCCGAACCGCTGCGGCGGGTTCAAAAAACCGCCGCCGCAGCCCGAAAAAAAACGAAAAAAAAAACCGGCCCCCAAGAGCCGTTGTTCCGGCGCGGAACGACGACTCAGAGAGGCCGGCTGTTTTTGTTTTTTAGGTTTTTCCGGCGTCCTTCCGTCGTCTCAAACGACGAGACGGCCGGCGAGCAGACCTTAAATCTGACTGGTGACGGCCATTCTGTCGGCGTGACTCAATTCGGACAATTTTATCACTTTGTTCAAATCCAACGACAAGGCTTTGGCCAGTCTGGCCCCGTATTCGGGATCCGCCAGACGACAGTGAGCCGCATGGCGCTCTTTGACGTTTATCGACACGCCGGCCATGTTCCTGGCCGTATTGTCGATGAGGATTTCTTTCTGCGACAGGCTCATGAGCCTGAACAATTCGCCGGGATACTTGAAGCAATCGTCGTCGGCCTCGTTTTTGGGCTCGTAGGAGTCCATGGCCCCGGCCAATTCCAGAGGAGGCTCCTTCAATTCCGGTTGTTCCGCCCACTGTCCCAAGCTGTTGGGCTGATAAGAAGTCGTCCCGGCGTAATTGCCGTCGACCCGCATCTGCCCGTCGCGATGGTAGGCGTGATAGCCGGATTTGGGGGCATTGACGGGAATGAGCCCATGGTTGACTCCCAGACGGTAACGTTGGGCGTCGCCATAGGAGAAAAGCCGTCCCTGAAGGAGCTTGTCCGGAGAAAGACCTATGCCCGGAACTATATTGGCCGGATTGAAGGCGGCCTGCTCGACGTCGGCGAAATAGTTCTCCGGATTGCGGTTCAGTTCCAGAACGCCCACTTCCATCTTGGGAAACTCGCCATGTTTCCAGATCTTGCTGATGTCGAAGGGATTTTCGTAATGCGCGGCGGCCTGTTCCTCGGTCATGACTTGAATGGACATGATCCAGCGAGGAAAATCGCCTTTTTCTATCGACTCGTAGAGATCCCGCTGATGGCTTTCCCTGTCGACGGCTATTATCTTGGCGGCTTCGTCGTCGCTCAGATTTTGGACGCCCTGCTGGGTGGCCAGGTGGAACTTGACCCAAACTCGCTTGTTTTCTGCGTTTATCAGGCTAAAAGTATGACTGCCGAAGCCATGCATATGTCTATAACTTTTCGGGATCCCTCTGTCGCTCATGGTGATGGTCACCTGATGCAGAGCTTCCGGCAGCATGGACCAGAAATCCCAGTTGCTCTGGGCGTTGCGCAGGTTGGTTCTGGGATCCCTTTTCACGGCGTGGTTCAAATCCGGGAACCTCAAGGGATCCCGCAGAAAAAAGACGGGGGTGTTGTTGCCGACCAAATCCCAGTTGCCTTCCCCCGTATAG
>JAIRTO010000360.1 GCA_031254895.1 Deltaproteobacteria bacterium | reverse complement strand
CCTCGTCAGCAGATCCAAAGCCGACCTGGAGGACATTTCCCGAAAAGTCTCCGCCCGGCCTCGTCAGGAAGGCGTCGTCTTCGGAGAATACCTGCCGAACGGCATTTTTCTGGCTTACGGCATGAAATCCTTGGCCGGCGAGATGCTGGAACTGGCCGGCGGAGCCGGACAGTTCCCCGCCGGCGGCATTCTTTCGGCCGAAAGCCTGTTGGACGCCGACCCGGAGGTTCTCGTGCTCATTCACATGCTGAAAGACGAGAAAAGCGTGTCGGCTCACCTCGACGAAATCCGAAGGCACCCCATTTTGTCCAAACTGCGGGCGGTTCAAAACGGCCGCGTTCACCCTCTGCCCCTGGCCGACGTTCACTGCGGCGGGGCGCGCATCCCCGGCGGCGTCCGGAAATTGGCCGCCTTTCTGCACCCGGAAATTTTCGATGCCCCTCAATTATGATCCGCCAGCCGAAAGCCTCGTCAAATCGAGATTTCTTCTAACCGGCTGGGCGGGGCTCGCCCTCGCCGCCCTGGCCCTTCTGGGCAGCCTGGCCGTCAGTTTGACCATAGGCTCCGTTTCCTTCTCCCTCGGGGAAATATGGACGGCTCTCGTCTCCTCGGAGGGCGGCGGACTGAGAAGAGAGATAATCGTCAACGTCCGCGCCCCCAGAATCCTGGCGGCCGTCCTGACCGGAGGAGGACTGGCTCTGTGCGGCGTGGTCATGCAGGCCGTCGTCCGCAACCCTTTGGCCGATCCCTATCTCATGGGCGTGTCGGCCGGGGCCTCTCTGGGCGCCGGCGTCTGCATCCTGATTCTGGGTCCCGGCTCGACGATAGGCCTTCCGGGCAGCGCTTTTCTGGGCGCCCTGGCCAGCGTCGTTTTGGTTCTGGGCTTGTCTCTCCGCTCTCAGGGCAGCCAGCACGGGATGATTCTCGGCGGCATCGCCATAAACGTTCTTTGCTCGTCGGTCGGCAGCCTTTTGATTTACGTCGGCGACGACCCGAACCTATTGCAGGCTTTGGTCTACTGGCTGATGGGCAGCCTGGCCCCGGCCGGCTGGTCGACCCTGATTTGGCCGGCCTTGGCCGTGATTTCCGGAACCGTCTTTTTTCTGACGCAAGGGCGAAATCTGAATCTGGTCATGCTGGGCGACGACGAAGCCAGATCTTTAGGCTTGTCGGCCAAAAGATACCGAAGACTTTGCCTTCTTTTGACGGCCTTAATGACTTCCTCATGCGTGGCCTATTTCGGCCTCATCGGCTTCGTCGGCGTCATCATCCCGCATTCGACGCGTTTTCTGGTCGGCGGCAGTCATTTGAAGCTGGTTCCGTTTTCCTTTTTGGCCGGAGGCGTATTCATGGTCTGGATCGATTTGGCGGCCAGAAGCCTCGCCGCCTCGGAAATCCCTTTGGGCGTGATCACCGGTCTACTGGGCGCCCCTTTCTTCTTCTGGCTGCTCGCGCAGCGGCCGACCAGGACGTGAGCCGATGCGTCTGGAAGCCGAAAAAATAGGGGTCCGGCTCGGTTCCCGCGAAATACTCCACGACATCGATTTCGCGCTGGCGAATCATAAGTTCATCGGCGTCATCGGTCCCAACGGCAGCGGCAAAAGCACGCTTTTGCGCACTTTTTATCAAGCCCTGCATCCCTGGCGAGGGAGATTGACCATCGACGGACGTCCGGCCAAAGAGTTGAAGCCCCGCGAGACGGCCCGCCTTTTCTCCGTCCTGCCGCAACAATACGGAGCGGAGATCGACCTGACGACGGAAGAGACGATGCTGATGGGCCGCTATCCTTACAAAAAAATGTTCGAGGGGTTCACGAAGGAAGAACTCGAAAAGGTCAAAGAGGTTCTGGCCGCTCTGGGGTTGGAGCATCTGTCCGGTCGACGACTCTCGGCCGTCTCCGGCGGAGAAAGACAGATGATCCTGCTGGCCCGATCCATAATGCAGGACACGCCCTGTCTTTTGTTGGACGAGCCGACCAATCATCTGGACATACGTCACCAGGCGCTCGTTCTGGACGCGCTGGCCGCTTTAGGAAAACAAGTGGCGGCGGTTTTTCACGATCTCAACCTGGCCGCCAAATATTGCGATTATCTCTATTTTATGAAAGATGGCAGCATCGTCCGGAAAGGAACCCCGAAAGACGTTCTGACGGCGGAAAACATCGAGCTGATTTATGGACTGAAGGCGCTAATCATGGAAAATCCCGTCACGGGACGTCCTGTAATCATCCTATAAGCTTTTCCCCGTCAGGAGAAAAGCCCGGCTGGCTCGCCTGCGGGCAGTTCGCCGTCATTGCCGCTAAAGACGCGGTTTCAGGACGGCGCATGCGCCTATAAAGAGCAGGATTCAGCCTTGATGTTCAACGTATTTGGACAATATCTCAGCCACCCGGCAATTGAGGCTGACGCCTCGCCTGCCGGCCTCCAGGGCAAGGCGCTGATGCGCCTCAGGATCTATGCGGACATTGAACCGCCCGGAATACGGCTTTTCCGGGGTCTTGCCTTCTTCATCGCAAAATTCCAGATAATCGTCCACCGAATCAGCCAAGGCCTGTTTTAATTCGTCAATGGAGCGGCTCTGGAAAGTGACGATGTCGGTCAGGTTCATCACTTGCCCATGAAAAATGTCGGCCCTCTCGTCATATTCAATGCGGCCGTAATAGCCTTTATAAGTCAACACGCTCATGGCTTTGTCCCCGCATTTTCAAGAAAACAAAAACATCTGACGGACTTGACCGCGCCTGTATCGGCGCCCCGCTCCGGCTGCGGACGGTGGAAAGTGGCCATAACTCCGCCCAATTCGCTCGTATTCGTGAGCCGCGCCCCTCAGCAAGCGCTCCGCCGCAGGCGATGAACAGTTTTTCAATATCTTCCCAGAAATAGCCGGACTGACCGGGTTGGCGAATATGGCGTTTAGGGTTTTTCGGAGCTTGCTGTTCTTGAATAGATGGCGCCAAATTATAGTGACAAGATCCAGCCGAGGTCAATATGCCGGCCGGTGAACGCCAATACGGACATATCAGCCGCCATGACAAAAAAGGCGCGGCCTGGCGCGGGGCGATAGTCGTTGGCGTCTGTGGGAGGGCCGCAGCAGTTTGCGCCTGGAACGCCGGCCGAGTGGCCGCCCTGTTTGGCTGTCATCAGGATTTGGCCGCCGCCCTGGGTCTGGCCGGCAGGCTGCCCTGGCAGCCCCCCCTGGAAGCTGAACGAGTGGGCGGGTCGCTCTAGCCAGTCTGAGGAAACGCCCAGAATCGCAGGCCAAACATGCTTGGCGGCGGTCGCTGCCCCCCCCCTGGCGCCGTTCCTGGTCTACATGGCGGCTCAGCAGGGGTTGAAAAGCCGGGAGGATCTGCACGGATCCCCCCGCTGGGCCGAACGCAAGGACATTCAGCAGAGTCGCTACAAAGACATTTTGAAGCGCAATCCGAAAGCGACGATTCCCTATTTGATCGAAACCGCAGGCAAAGGGCAGCGGCCATTTCCCGCGAAATGAAAGAAGGTCAGGAAGCGGGCTTGCTCAGGCGCGAAGACTCCCGTAAAAACAGAATATTGGGTCGGGCAATGAAATGTTTCTTAAAAAATGTTGAAGCAATGATAAGTTTGAAAAAAGATGATATAATCTTTTCATGGAAAATGAAAAAGACATTCGTTCTTACTTTGAACCGCTGTGGCCCCTTTTGAATGAACGGCAACGTCGCATTGCCGCCGCGTCGTATGCCAAAAAACTGGGCTATGGCGGGATTAGCCTGGTCAGCAAAGCAACTGGGCTATCTAGAGTTACGATCACGAAGGGCATGCATGAAATTGAGCAAGGCCAAATTGAACCAGGGCGGATTCATCGTCCTGGAGCCGGACGTCCGGCATTGACGTCTTTGAAGCCGTCACTTTTGGAATCGCTTCTGTCGTTAGTTGAAAAGACCACATCGTGGGATCCGGAAGCGCCAAGATTATGGACGTTAAAAAGCACCAGAAATTTGAGCGAAGAGATGCTAAAGCTTGGTTTTAGCGTCAGCCATGCTAAAATCGGTCAGCTTCTGAGAGAAAACGGATATAGCCTCCAAAACAATATAAAAACGGAAGAAGATGGAGGCAATGTTGATAGAGACGCCCAATTCAGGCGCATAAACAAACATGTCAAGCTGACGATGGAACGCGGATTTCCCGTCATATCCGTTGCCACGAAAAAGAAAGAGCTTATCGGCAATTCCGAAAATAAAGGCCAGCAATGGAGAAAATCGAAAAGTCCAAGAAAGGCGTCAGGACATGACTTTCCAGGTCAAGACGACCCAAGAGCGTTTCCGTTTGGGATGTATGACATTGCTCAGAGCACGGGCTGCGTGAGCATTGAAACGGATCTTGACTCCAGCGAATTTGCGGTGAACTCAATAAAGGGGTGGTGGAAACATCAGGGAAGGAGCATTTATCCAGCTCCTGGTTATATTTTGATTACATGCGACGCAGACGACTCGAACAGCTGTGGCTCCCGCGCCTGGAAGCATAATCTTCAGGGTTTGGCCGACTATTTGAACTTGACGGTTATGGTTTGCCATTTCCCTCCCGGAACGTCAAAGTGGAACAAAATTGAACATAGTTTATTTTCATTCATCTCATCCAATTGGCGAGGCGAGCCTCTTTGCGAGCACGAGACGACGGTCAGCTTGATAAGCGCCACAAAAACAGCGACAGGTTTAAGCCTAAAATGCAAATTGGATCATAAAAAATACCCGACAGGCAAAATAGTTTCAGATGAAATGATCCAGTCAGTGAATATCTTGCCAGCAAAATTTCGTGGCGATTGGAATTACGTCATAATTCCAGATCAAAATTTGTGAATAAAATTTATTTCCATCCCATTCGCGTG
>JAIRTO010000319.1 GCA_031254895.1 Deltaproteobacteria bacterium | reverse complement strand
TCGGTTTTTTTTTGCGCGCCTGGAGATATGGCCCGTTTCGGTAAAGCTCTCGTCGATTGCCACCCGTAAACGGAAAAAGAATGAAGTTAGGCAAAAAAACGACGACGAAAAAACAGGCGACGATAAAACGGACAAAGGGCGAAATCAAACAGACAAAAAAACAAAAACCTAAAAAATCAAAAAAGGCAAAAAAACGAAAAAAAGCCAAAACTAAAAGAAAAAACTAAAAAAACAATAAACGTCAAAACGCAAAGAACTATAATAAACTAAAAATATTTAAAAAAATATAAAAAAAGGTTTGTCAGAAGCCCAAATCTTCGTTGACCAGCAGGACGTGGATGCGGCCTTTGGGAAACGAGCGGTGAGTTATGACCGAGATGCCGCAGAGGCGGTTTTCGGCTTTGCAGTCGAAGCACTTGGCTTTTTTGGCGCAGGGTGTTTCCTGACCGAGCCTTAGGGCGTTCATGGCGGCGGCGGTTCCTTTGGCGCGCGAGATGGCCTCTTTTTCGTCGACGACGATTTTGTTTCGGCCTACGAACAGGGCGACTTTTTTCGGGCCAAAGGTCAAAGCGGCGACTCGGTTGCCGAATTTGTCGATGTTGACCAATTGGCCGTCCAAGGTGAGGGCGTTGCTGGAGGCGACGAAAAGGTCGACCAACAGGCTTTGGCGGCTCAGTTCCGTCCTCTTTTCCGGGGTCAGAGAGGCGTCGTTTCGGTCGATGATTTCAAGGGCCGGAACGGCGCCCAGTTTTTGGAGCAGACCCGAGCCGGCCACCGTGGCCGAACCGCCGAAGCCGACGGATTTGTAGGGGCCTTCGGGAATGATGGTCTTGATGAGATGATCAGCGGCTTCCGATAGAGTTTGATGGATGGAGGCGGCGAAGTAATTGGCCTCCAGCGCGGCTTTGACCTGTTCAAGTCGGTTTTGATGATATTTTTCCTGCGGCGTGGTCACGATTGCCTCCCAGCGATGTTGGCCGGCTAGTCGGCTAGACGGCCGGTCGATTGAGGGTTTCCTCCCCGATATTTCAGCTCCGGGTTGAGATTTTGTCGGGGAAAATTGATGATGCGGCGGATTTGCGGCTAAAAAGTCCCCTGACCGGGGGCATAGGAAATTCGGTAAAGTCTGGGCCAGAGTTTGCCCGTGATCCACAGACGGCCCTCGGCGTCGAAAGCCAGGCCGTTGGCCACGGCTTCGACGGAAAGGGCGGCTTTTTCCTTTTCGGCGATGTCGCTCAAGTCCAAATAATAAAGCGTGGAACCGTCTTCGGGGGATATGGCCGCGACCAGATCCGAGCCCCAGATGTTGGCCAGGAGGAGATTGTTTGTCCGATCCCATTCCAGCTCGTTCAATTGCCGCAACTGTTTGGCGCCGTCGCGGACTTCCAGAGGAGGACCATTTGGCCGAAAATCGCCCGGGTCATGCCGCTGCAGGCGATGGGAGCCGTCGGAACGCCAAAGATTTTGGCCGTCGAAGGTCAGACCCCAGCCTTCGCCAGGCTGGAAGATGGTTCTTTTGACTTCCAGATCGACGGGGTCGACGACGAAGACAAGTCCTTCCCGCCAGGTCAGCAAATACAGTTCGCCGGCCGCGACGGCTAAGCCTTCGGCGAAGATCTGCGGCGGAAGCGGCAAGGTTTTCGCGGCGCTAAGAACGCCGGGCGAACTAAGCTGCGAGGCCGGATAGACGCGAAGGGCCGATTTCTTGTATAGGCCGGAGGATTCGAAAAGTTGGCCGTCATGGAACAAAAGGCCTTGCGTGAAGAGATCCGGCGGTCTTTCCACGACTTGCTCCACGGTCACCGGCAATATCGGCGCCGAACCGATCCGGTCGGCGGCGGAGAGACTCTCGGTCAGGGGGGAGGCCCAGAAAAGGGCCAGAAAAAAAAGACCGACGAACAAGTTGAAAAAAAAACGACTTTTGGCGTTTGAACCGAAGTCGGCCCGTCGCCCGAAATAAATGGCCCTCTCCGCCCCCCTGGCGGGGGGCTCATGCGGGACGCCCGCGAAGACGTCCTGGCGGATGTCCTTGTTGGCGTCATGAAGTCCTTCAGAGAGATCTTTATGGAGATCTTGGAAGTCTTCAGGGAAGACTTCAGAGAAGTCAAGAGGGAGATCTGCCTGAAGGCCTTCAGGGAAGACTTCAGAGAAGTCGAGAGGCGGATTTCCTGGGCGACCGAGGCTTTGGCCGAGGCTTTGGCCCCCGGCTACTCTCGCCGCTTTGCCTGGCCGGACGCTCATATGCCGGCGACTTCCTCCTTGGTTTTGCGGGTCACTCTGGTTTTGGCGGCGGCTCGGATCTTGGGGATGAGAATCTTTTTGACCGTATCGAGGCCTTGATACAGATTCAGGCTTTCCTTGTCGATGACGTCGACCGCGCCTATGCTGTCGGAGCGGTATTCCGCCTGGCTGCCCGTTTTGGCGATGGTGGAGCAGATGATGACGGGAATGGGATAATAGACCATCAGCTTCTTCAAAAAAGTCACTCCGTCCATCTTCGGCATGACGATGTCCAGAGTGATGACGTCCGGACCGAGCTCCAGAAGCATTTCCCTGGCTTCGTAGGCGTCTTTGGCCGCTCCGACGACGACGATGTCCGGTTCGTCGGCCATGGCTTTGCAGAGAAGATTCCTGACGATGGAAGAGTCGTCGACGACCAGCACTTTGATGCGACCGCGGGAGACTGGAGTGGAAGCGGCCGGGGGCCTGGGGCCTGCGGAGGCGGCCGGCCTGGCGGCCGCCGAAGGCGGCGTTTTGGAGGCCGGCTTGAAGGGGGCCGGCTGAGCGGCGAGGCCCAAGCGGGAGTTCTCTTCCTTTTGCAAGGTGGAGTTGCTCATGACGGTTCTGTCCATCTTTTCGATGGTCAGCTTGTTGTCCCAGTTTTGGTAGTGGAGCTTCAGTCCCACCGTCCCGCCGACGTTCTCCTTGGCAATGCGAATATTGTGGCGCTTCAGGATTTCCCTGGCTATTTCGATGTTGCGCTGGCCGATCAGGCTGCCGGAAGAGATGTTGGAGACGACGTTGGCTCCGCCGCTGATGATGGCTTCCACGCCCGACAGGTGCCCGATGGTTCGCTCCATGAACTGAATCAGGACGTTGATGGCGTAGTCGCCGTATTTGCCGGAATGCTCCTTGTTCGGGCTGGTGGGCAGCATGTAATGATTCATGCCCCCGAAGCGCATGGAGGGGTGGTAGAGACAGACGGAGACGCAGGAGCCCAAAAGGGTGGAAATGATGTGGGGCTGCTTGGAAATGAAATACTCGCCCGGGAGTATGAAGACTCGGTTGACCTCGGACATGTTGCGTTGAACCTTCCTTATCCTGCTTTTTGAAGAAAGCGAGTCTCTCCGCAGGTTTTTTCGGGCAAAGCCATCTTCGCGTTCGGCGAACGGTTTCGTCGTTTAATCGGGAGAAGGTCAGCCGTCCAGTCCGAAGGCCAGACGGACGATGCCGTCCGCCGCCAGAACCAGACCTAAGCCGCCGTCGCCCAAAAGGGCGCTGCCGGCCAGAAAGTTCAGTCGTTTGAACTGTTCGCCCAGCTCTTTGACGACCACCTGCTGTTGGCCCATCACTTCGTCCACCAGAAGGGCGTAGCGGCCGGCGGACGTTTCGACCATGACCAGAAGCCCGTCGGACGGATCGGGGTGTTCGGGCTGGAGGTCGAAAAGCTCGTAGAGCTTGATGAGAGGAGTGATTTGACCCCGGCGGTTCAGGATGAGGCCCCGGCCTTCGACGGTGGACAGCTCGTCCGGCGTCGGCCGCAGGGATTCCAGGATTTCTTCCAAAGAAATGATGAAGTTCGCCTGACCCACCCGCACGTGGAGCGCCTTTATCACCTGCAAGGTGACCGAAAGGGGAATTTTCAGAGTGATGACCGTGCCCTGGCCGACTTTGGAGTCGACGTTGATGGAGCCGTTTAAGGCGCTGATGTTGGTCCGGACCACGTCCATGCCCACGCCCCGGCCGGAGACGTCGGTGATTTCCCTGGCCGTGGAGAAGCCCGCCCCGAAAATGAGGCCGATGGCTTCCTTGTCGGTCAAGGCCGCCGCTTGGGACTCGCTCATCATGCCTTTGCCGACGGCGGCCGACCGCATCTTGTCGGGATCGATGCCCTGGCCGTCGTCCTCGACGACCAGATAGAAGAATTCCTTGTCCGCCGAGGCGGAGACGCGCAGGAGTCCTTCTAGGGGCTTGCCGATGGACTGGCGCTGTTCGGAGGTTTCGAAGCCGTGATCCATGGAGTTGCGAACCACGTGAACCAGGGGGGCTTCCAGACTTTCGGCGATGCTTTTGTCCAGCTGGACGTCCTGACCGTCCAGTTGAACCTTGACCTGCTTGCCCAGCTGGTGGCTGAGCTCTCGGGCCATCATGTTGACTTTTTGGAGTATGCCCTTGATGGGCACGCGCCGAATCTCCATCAGGCTTTCTTGCAGTTCGTCGGAAAGCTCCCGAAAGGCCTGGTTGGCGTTTTTGAAGGCCCTGATGGTGTTGGGATTGACCTTTTCCTGCTCTATGGTCTTTTGCAGATAGTTGAAGGTTTCGGCCGTGACGATGAGCTCGCCCACGTAGCTCATGAAGCCGTCGACCTTTTCTTCGGAAATGCGCATGGTTTTGCGCTCCTGCTTGGCCGACCGGCTTTCCTCCGCTTTGCCCTCTCCGCCTTTGGCCTCTTCCGGCGGGCTGTCTCCGGCGGGATGCTCGGCGTCAGGCAGGTCTTCGGCGGGCCGGGGCTCTTCTTGGACGGTCAAATCCATCATTCGGAGCAGATCTTCCAGTTTGCCGCGAATCAGACCGACC
The DNA here is from genome assembly GCA_031254895.1 of Deltaproteobacteria bacterium. Lineage (GTDB taxonomy): Bacteria > Desulfobacterota > Desulfarculia > Adiutricales > Adiutricaceae > JAIRNQ01. The sequence continues at coordinate 1,617 of JAIRTO010000319.1, read as the reverse complement.
AGAACAGGATCGAAATCCAGACCGCTTTCGAAGACGGCCGTGAAATCCTCCATGGCGACCTGATATACGTTTTTCAAATCTTCGAAGTTGTTGGTCTCGATGAGCTCTCCGGCTTGCTTCAGGGCTTCGTCGAAGGCTTTCGGGTCGAAGGGGGCCGCCGAGACGACGTCATAGGCGGGAATGAGGCAGCCGGAAAAATCGACGCCCTGATAATGAACCGCTTGCGGCTTGGTCAAGCTTTCGGCCGAGCCGCCGCTATTTTCCTCCAATTTGATGGGGAGGACGTTGATGGCGTCGGTGATGTCCAAAATGAGCTGATCCGTGTCCTTGCCCGTTTCCAAAGCGTCGGCCAGAAGCTTTTTTATTTTGACGCACGTCCCCTCAAAGTCGGCCTCGTTCGAGCTTTCCTGGGGCGGAGCCGTCGGGGCGCTGCCGGTGGCTTCCATCCAGTTAACCAGTTCGGTCTGGAAGGCTTCCTCCTCCGGCAGAAGGACGGCGGAGGCGTCGCCGGCGGACAGGCGGTCGAACATGGCCTTCAAGTGATTGCCGGCCAGGTAGAGGTACTCTATGGCTTTGGGGTCGGCGGCTCTGGAGGCGTGACGGATCTCGTCCAGAAGGTTTTCCAGCTTATGGGCGAAGTTCTTGATGTGATTGAGGCCGAAGAAGGCGCTGGAGCCTTTAAGGGTGTGAGCCGCTCTGAACACGGGGTTGATGGTGTCCAGATTGGCGGGATCCTCTTCGAAAGAAGACAGGCTGGAGGAGTATTCTTCCATGAGCTCCTTGGATTCGGTTATGAAATCCTGAAGCAATCCCTCGTCTAGTTCCATCTCGCTCATAGACTGTCCTTGCTCTTAGGCGGTCAAAAAAGGTTATATAAGCGTAAGGTTTTTGAAGCGCAAGACTATTTAAGCGTAAGGCTAATAAAGCGTAAGGCCATTGTAGCGAAAGGCTAATAAATCGTAAGGCCGTTGAAGCGCAAGACTATTTAAGCGTAAGGCCATTGAAGCGAAAAACTATTTGTTTGCGAAAAGTCAGAGAAGCGGGCCGCCAAAAAAAACCGAGCGCCTCGGGTAAGCCGTTCACGGCTGAGGCGGCGCAGGGAGCGAGACGGCGGCGCTTGGCAGTCCGCAGACGGCGGAAAGCTCGCGAGAGACGTTGCCGATGTGTTCTATCTGACCTTTCAGTTTGGACAAGGCGTTGGGTATCAGGGCCAAGGACTCCCTAAAGTAGGTGTCGGACTGGCCGGCCAAATAAGGCTTGACGAAGGCCGAAAACACCACCCATTGGTTTTCGATGACGGTCAAGGACTGCAAGGCTTCCTTGTGACAGTCGGCCAGGCTGGCCGCCAGCTCCTCCGGCACGGCTCCAAGTTCCCCGAGGCGGTTGGGGCTGAGGAGGCCCAAGGCTTCCTTGGCCAGCTGGGCCAGCCGATTGTTGTACAAGCTGATGTCGTCTTCTTGCTTGCGCAAAGTCAAATACGTCTTGACTCTGGCCAGAAGTTCCGTCCGTTCGAAAGGCTTTTCCAGAAAATCCGCCGCGCCCAGCTCCCGGGCTTGAGTTTTTTCCCGGTTATGAAACTTGCCCGACAGAAAGATGACCGGAATGGCGGCGGTCTGG
>JAIRTO010000197.1 GCA_031254895.1 Deltaproteobacteria bacterium | reverse complement strand
AGAAGGATTTTCTCAAATAATTAGAGACTATCTTAGATCGTCTCATCGACTTGTTTCTTATCGCCGTTTCACCAAGGGCTCATTTCTCGTGGGCTCGCTTCTCTACGGCTAGTTTCTGGGGCGGTTTGTTTTTCGATCGGCCGCTTCTCTTAGGCGCTTTTCTCATCGGTTCGTCATAAGTTCGCGGATCTCAGCCCTCGAGACTGACGCGAATTTAGCTGCCGCAATTTTTCGCGCTCCGTCTCAGTTTTTGTCGGTTAACGGGTATTCGTTCAGAAATTATAAGCTTACTCGATTTCGAGCCCAGGCGTTTTTTTTCGACCCTCAAAAAAAATTTTTTGGCCTGAATTTCTGGCGACGCCGACGGAAAGCCAGAAAGGACAAAGAGAAGTCAATAGCTCATAAGTAGGCAATATCAAAAGATTATTCAAAAATTGACGCTTGAGCGTCAAACCGAGAATCAAACTAACAGCCCAATATTTTTGTTAAAAATAATGGTTCAGCTATTGACAAATTTTCTTTTTTCTTTTAGCATTGTTTGAAATTAGTTCTCACAATTCGTCGATTTTCATTTCGGCGCAATTCTAAAGGCTGAAAACTAAAAGTGTCAATATTGTTTTTCCCGACAAAATCATTAAAGACTGCAAAACGCTCCACAGGCTTTTCCGCTAAAAGCCTGACGGAGGACGCCATCCCTAAGCTATCTGGCCTTCAGGGCACCTGTCTTTTTTTTGACGCTTTTTCTTTTTCGACCTTTTCGGTCTTGACCGGATCGACCAGCGGCTCTGCCCGCATCTCGTCAGGCGCGTCTTCGCCATCCGAGCGGTCGAATGATTCCGTTTCAACCAAAGACGGCTTGCGTTTCAGCTTTTCGCTGTAAGGCGGCCGTTTTTTTTTGGCCTCGTCAAGTTTCAGACTGTTGCTTCTTGACGGCGGAATCAGCGAGGTCTCAGAATTTCCGGCTGGTGGTATTGCAGAACTGCGAGCGCAGAAACGACCAAAAAGGCGGCTCTCCAGCCGTCCGAAGATTCTGCGTTTTTTCGCGGCTCGTCTCTGGAAAAGCCCAAAACGTCTTTTTAGCTTTCCTGGCAATAGCGCCAACTGTCAACAAGGACCGGCGGCTTCATGTTCGCGGCCGCAATCGGTTCCAATTCCTCCCTGAACCAAAAGAATTCAGGGCACCGTTGGGGGTTTCATCATGAAAAAGACAGAACTAATCGCTCGGTTAGCCGAAGACACCGGCCTGAGCCAAGTGGCCACCAAATCCGTCGTGGAAGGACTGGTCTCGACCATCCTGAAAACCGTGAAAAAAGAAAAAAGGTTCGCGCTCTCCGGCCTGGGCGTCTTTCACCTGGTCAAAAGAGCCAAAAGGACCTGTCGCAATCCTCAGACCGGGGAGCAGATCAAAGTCAAGGCCCATAACGCCCTGACCTTCAAGCCCTCCAAGTCGGTCAAGACCAGCTTCGCTTAAGAAACCCATGTGGGGGCGCCCACAAAGGCTTTCTAAGCTTGCGCCGCTTTTCGCGACCAGTCAAAAATCATAAATCATTGCAGCCTCCTTGGCGTCTTCGTCGAGGGGGCTTTTTTTCTCTCGGGCGTTTTGGCCAAACGCCAGTCTTGGCTCATCCCCTTGGCCGTCAAGAAGACCGTCAAAGAGATCGTCAAGAAAATCGTCAAAAAGACCGTCTTTCAAAACCTCCTGCCAAAAAACCCGCCTTCTTAGGCAGAGTCGACATCGCCTGGGCGCGAAGCCAGTTTTGCCCTCGCCCGTTTTCCAGATCCGAAAAATAATCCTCTAGCCGACGTGATTTCACGAAAAGATCTGGGCTGGAGCAAAGGCTGGGAAATGCCTGGATATGGCGTTCTTTAACGTGATCGCGCCGTGCCGACGATTCGTCTTATTAGACTACGAGTCGACAAAAGATCTGGCGCAAAAAAAAAGGCCGCTGGTTCAGCGGCTTTTTTTTCGTGTCCCGATTTGCAAGCTTAAAGCGGGAACTTTGCCGGGAACTGACCGGGCAGCAGTTCCCAGTAGATAAACCAAATGTCATCAATCCGGCCGTTCAGCCAGCTGAGGGTCAGAGCCGACACTCAAGGCCGCCTTGGCTGGAAGCCCTCTCTCGGCGCCTTGTTTGCCGTTGTTCAGCGGACTCTCCAAAATGATCGCCTCCATCGAGGCGGCTGGCCCTGACCGTCGCCGTTTTCGGCTGGTCACGTTCCATCCGCGCCTGACGGCTCCTTCGCCCCCCGTTTCACGCGGGGTCCCATCTCTTCCGCTTCACGCCGCTCTTCTCACGCGATTTTCGAACGCCTGCGCCCCTTTTGGCGTCGGACGCTCTTCCGCCGCCCGAACCCAACTTTCGAATAGTCGCGCCCCGTCAAGCTCCCTTTGGTCTTGTGGAGAGACGCCGGCCTCTGTCTCGACGACGGGAAGAAGACGGTTCCGCTGCCCAAACCCAACTTTCGAACAGTCGCAGCCAGTCCCCGCTCTCCTCTGGTCTTGCGGAGAGACGCCGGCGGTTCTCGGCGACAGGCAGAAGACGGTCTCTCTCGGCCATACGCGACTTTCCAATAATCGCGTTCCTCTGGAGCCAGGCGTCCCGTCAGCAGGGGAAAGCTCATAGAGCCGACTATTTCCCCGACCGACGGCGTCGGCGGCTCGGCCGCCTTCCAAAAAACCGCTCCAAGCCCGTCATTCGCCAAAAAAAATCTCTACTCCCGCCACAATTCCGGGAACAGCCCATCCACCTCCGCTTTGTCCTCTTCAGACGGCTCGCTCGCCAACCACTCCTCCAGCGCCTCCCTGGCCGCATCAGCGGGCAAGTCGACGAACCAATCCGAAATCTCCGAACTCGATTGCGTTTCATACTCCCAAAGACCCTGGATGATGCCGACGCAGTAAGCCTTGGCCGCCCCGGACAAGCCTTGCTTGATTTTCTTCCGCATTTCATCGAGAACAGGATCCATGACTTCCTGGAACATCTCCCCGACCGCGTCGTTCGGATGGACGTAGCCATGGCGAGTCCGTCCGGCCCGGGCGTTCAAGTCCTTAAAGCCGAATTGATCCAACCCGCAGAAAATTTCCTGACTGATGGCTTCGGGGTCAAAACGATCAGAGACGGACTTGGCGAGAAGATAGACTTTTTTGATCGACTCGGGGTTTTCCGTAAAATGCTTCCGCAAGACTTCAGCCATATCCGCTTCGTTCAAACTGAAAATGAAGGCAAGCATGTCCGCGCGTTTCATCTGGTCAATCCTTCCGAAATAAAAATGTTGGAACAAAAGCCGTCGGCGACGGCTTTTTTGGCGGGTCAATGAACCCGAGCGGCTCCGATTCGAGAAAAGACGCCGTCAAAGTCCGGCCCACAAAAAAAAGAGACCCCCCCGACCTTTGGCCGAGGCAGGAAGCGCTTCCTTGGCGCTTCCCGCAAAGATCCGTTTCGGGCGGAAGATGCGGCCTGGCCGAAGCCTCCCCCCTCTTTCGGAGCAGGGCCGGAAAGAAGCCTTTGCCTGCCGTTTTCGCCGCTGTCGACGGAGCCAAAACAGCTCGGTCGCCGTCCGGAAAGAGCCAAAAACCCTTCCTTACCGAAATAGATCTCCGTCTCGCCACTCTTCCGGAAACAGCTTCATCACCTCGGCTTTGTCCGCCTCGGCGGGCTCGCTCGCCAGCCATTCCTTAAGAGCCTGTCGGGCGCCTTCCTCCGGCAAGTCGACGAACCAGTCCGACAATTCCGACGTCCCCTCCTCGACGAACTGGCGAAGACCCTCGATGATGCCGACGCAATAGGCCTTGGCCGCTCCGGCCAGACCTAGCTTGATTTTCTTCCGCATTTCGTCCATGAGCGGTTCCACGGCCTTTTCGAACAACTCTCCGATCGCGTCGACCTCGTCGATGTATCCGTCCGCCCCCGCTACTTGGGCGTTCAAGTCGTCGAAGTCGTACAGATCCAGTTCCGTGAAGACCTCGTCGCTGATGACTTCGGGGTCAGGTTGATCGGCGATGTCCTTGGCGAGGCGATACGCTTTTTTGATCGACTCGGGGTTTTGGCTCAAAAAAGTCCGCACGAACTTGATCATCTCCGATTCGTTCAATTCGATGATGAAGGAAAGCATGTCCTCGCGCTTCATTTGACCATTCCTTTCATGAGGCGACGGCGAGATAAAACCGTCGGCTGTTTCCTGAACCAAAAAAAGATCGACCGCGCCGGAACGCTTGGAAACGGCTCGAAGACCTTCGTCCCCGCCTCCGCTTCCGCCGCCGAAGCCGAGCCTTGGCCAGTTTATTCACAATGAAATTTTTTGGTTTCTTTCCGAAATCAAGCAGCGCAATTATAATATAAATGTGCCGCCCATTCTAATATTTCCTGTTTGGCTTTTATTCGCATTTTCTGACGAGCGTACCCGAAGGATAAGGCCGGTTTGGCCCTTAAGCCGCGCCGAAGACGCCGGCCCGCGCCGTCTGGTCATTTAGAGGATCCAGTTTAGGCCATTTCGCCAAAAAGCGGCGAAGCCGAACTTTGGCCTTGGCCTTCGGCTCCTCCCCGCTCGCCCCCTCTACGGCCGTTTTCTCCCCGGTCAGCTCCTTCCCGGTCGCTTGCTCCCCGGTCAGCTCCTTCTCGGTCGCTTGCTCCCCGGTCGCTTTCTCCCCGGTCACCGCCTTCCCAGTCGCTTGCTCCCCGGTCAGCTCCTTCCCGGTCGCTTGCTCCCCGGTCAGCGCCTCTTCGGTCGCTTTCTTCCCTGCCGCTTGCTCCCCGGTCAGCGCCTCTCCTGTCGCTTTCTCCCCGGTCGCCTTCATGTCGCCTCGCCAAGGTTCAAAAAAGTTTCGGCTCTAACCTTGCGCCGGTTTTTATAGGTTTTTTTGCCCTTCAAAAGGCCTATTTTCGTTTTCTTGGTTCCGCAGATCGCCTTTTTGTCACAAAATTCGGACATATTTTCAACCGTAAAAGCCAGGCGGGAGTTAAGGGCCGTCCAGACTTCAAAAAAAGCTTGCTTTTCCAAAACCGACGATATATAATCCTTTTCAGGTCATATAGATGAATATTGTTTTTTTGACCTTGCCCTTTAGCACCACATACAGGAGTCAGCGGCCAAGCCAAAAGGGAGGTTGCCGTTGGTTCATGAATTTTTCCCCCTTCAGGAGAGAGCCAAATGTCTATTAAGGATGTCTACCAAGCGGTGATCGATTTCGAAGATGATGCCATGCCCGATCTGATCAAGAAGGAACTTGACGCCGGCGCCGACATCAATAAATTGCTCCAAGAGGGTCTCATCGCCCCGATGGATTACGTCGGCAAAAAGTTTTCCGAGGGCGAGCTCTTCGTCCCCGAGATGCTGATGGCCGCCCAAACCATGAAAAAAGGTCTGGAAATCCTCAAGCCCCTTTTGGGCGCCGGAGGCGGCAGCTCCGCCGGCAAAATAGTCATCGGCACCGTCAGAGGCGACCTGCATGACATCGGCAAAAACCTCGTCGGCATGATGCTTGAAGGCGGCGGTTTCGAGATCATCGATCTTGGCGTCGACGTCGAGCCCAAAGCCTTCGTCGAAGCGGCCAAAAGCAATTCCGCCAAAATCGTGGGCCTTTCCGCTCTGCTGACCACCACCATGCCGGCCATGGAAGAGACGGTCAACGCGCTCAAGGAAGCCGGCCTCGACTGCAAGACCATGGTCGGCGGCGCGCCCGTGACCCAAGCTTTCGCCGACAAGATCGGCGCCACCGGCTACTCCGAAGACGCTCCCGGCGCCGTCGAACTCGCCCGCAAGCTGGTCAACTAAGGCTTTTCCGGCTAGGAGCCGCAAGGCTTCGCCGCATTTCGCTTGTCTATTAAGCCAGGAGAAGTTCCTTCTCCTGGCTTGTCCATAGCGGCCCTTTCTAGGCCGCGTCCTTTTTTCTCCCTTTCCTGGTTAATTTATTTTCAACTATCTCGCTTTCTTTTCGGTCGAACCGCCCCTTGCCGAAGAATGAAGGGGCAACAAAAGACAACAGTATTTTTCTGGAGAAATCATGATAATAGTCGGAGAACTCATCAACGCCAGCCGCAAAGCCGTAGGCGAAGCCATCGAAAAAGGCGACGCCGAATACATCAAATCCGTCGCGATGGACGAAGACAAGGCCGGCGCCAACTACATCGACGTCAATGCGGGCATCTTCGTGGGCAAAGAGGCGGACTACCTCAAATGGCTGACCACGACCGTTCAGGAAGTCAGCGAAAAGCCCTGCGCTTTGGACAGCCCGGATCCTTTGGCCATTGAAGCCGCCTTGGCCGTCCATAAGGGCACGCCTATGATCAATTCCATTTCCCTGGAAAAAGATCGCTGGGAAAAGCTCCTGCCCCTCGTGGCCGGCACCGACTTTAAAGTCGTGGCTCTGTGCATGAGCGACGAAGGCATGCCCACCACCTGCGCCGACCGTCTGGTCATCGCCGACAAGCTGGTGGAAGGCCTAACCGCCAAAGGCGTGGCCATCGAAAACATTTACGTCGACCCGCTTGTTCAGCCTTTGGGAACCAACCACACCTTCGGCCTGGAGTTCATAAACACCGTGGCCGCCATCAAAGAGCGCTATCCGAACATCCATTTCATGTGCGGGTTGTCCAACATCAGCTACGGCCTGCCCGAAAGAAAGTTCATCAACCGCATCTTCATGGCCCAAGCCATTTACGCCGGTCTGGACGGAGCCATCATGAATCCTCTGGATCAGCCGATGATGGGCGCCATCGCCGCCGCCGAAGCCTTGGCCGGTCGGGATCGCATGTGCGTCAAATACCTCAAGGCTTTCAGAGCCGGTCTGGTCAAAGCCTGATTTTTCGCCCGCCGTTTTCAAAAAAAGACCCCCGGATCATTCCGGGGGTCTTTTTTTTTGACTTTATGGTTTTTTTTACTTTGGCGACGGCTCGCCGACTTTTGGCCGATCGGAGAATCGTTTTATCTCTTCCGAACGATCCGCCGACGAAATGAGCTGTTCGCCTCGAAAAGTTCGGAACTAATATTTCGGAACGAGAAGGTCGGAGCAAAAAGCTCGGAAAGAGAAGTTCGGAAGGCGCGACGGCGAACCGTCGGTTCGTCGTCGGTTCGTCGTCGGTTCGTCATCGGTTCGTCGTCGGCGAAAAACGCTCAGATCACGCCTTTCGCTTTTTTGTCTTCTATCTCAGCCATCAAGGCCCGGTAATTGTCCTCGACCGCCTGGCGTCCT
>JAIRTO010000161.1 GCA_031254895.1 Deltaproteobacteria bacterium | reverse complement strand
CTTTTGTCTTTTGGCGGTCTGTTCGGCAACAGGATCGCCGTCGGGCGAAGACTCGAAGAAGCGTTGCCGGACATGGCCTCCGTTTTGGCCGCCTCCGACGCCGCCCTTGATTTCTTCGTCAAATACGGACGGACAAAAGAAAGATTCAGGAACGCCATCGACAGGATCGGCTGGGACGTCTTTCAGAAAGAAATCGGAAAACCCGTCCAACCCTAAACGCCGTTTCCAAAACGGTCGCCAAAATAGGTTTTTCGCCAAAAGTCGTCGTCGCCGACGAAAAATTTGAGGGGATTGTCCGCTGAAACGGAAAAGAAAAGACGCCGAAAAATTCCAAAAAACGCGCTGGGCGAGTCGAGTCTGCCCGGAAGCGTTCTGGCGCGGAGCGCTCCGGAACGGAGCGTTTTGGAGCGGAGCGTTTTGGCGTGGAACGTTTTGGCATGGAACGTTTCGGCGTGGAACGTTTTGGAGCGGAACGTTTTGGCGCGAAGCGTTCTGGAACGGAGCGTTTTGACGTGGAACGTTCCGAACCGGAGCGTTCCCGACCGGATCATTTTGGCGCGGAACGTTTTGGAGCCATTGTTCCGTTTGGCCGCTCCTCTAGAGCGTTCAAGCGAATATTAATGGCCTTGTTGATCGGTCTTCGGCGATTTGGAGCCAAAGGACGCGATTCGTCCGTCGGAAAAACAACGTTCTCTCGCCTTCCATTTCGAGCTTCCCAAAAAGGCAAGTCTCGCCAATCCGCCTCTTTTGCTGTTATAATGTCGGAGAGGCGGCGACGTTCCGGCGCAAGTTCAAACACTGGACTTTTCGCCAAACGACGTTCCGCTTCGGGAATAGTTGCGTCCATCGCGCCTAACGCCCCTAAAACTAATCCCTGGCTGCCGTCAAGCCAGCCGCGAAATAAAACCATGAAAATTTCCATACCCCAGATCCTTTACGACCAGCTGATCGATTACTGCCGTCAGCAATTCCCTTTAAAAGCCTGCGGTCTCCTGGCCGGAAAACAGTCCGACGGAGTAAAACATATACTCAAAATTTATTACGTCGAAAACAGGGACAAGAGCCGACGTTATTTCACCATAGACCCCAAAGAGCAAATACAGGCGGTCATGGACATGAACCAAAAAGGGTTGAGTCCCTTGGGCACTTTTCATTCTCACCCGGACAAGCCGGCTGAGCTTTCCGAAGGCGACTTGAAGATGTCGATGGACAAGAGAGCCAGCTACGTCATTGTCTCTCTGGCGGAAAGACTGCCGACGCTGAGATCTTTCCAAGTCAGCATGTCTGACGGGAAAGCCGTCGCGGCGGAAGAGGAAGTGGAAATAAAGCCTCTGTGACCGGCCGTCGAACGAAAAACAGCCTCATCATCGCCTGGAGAGGCCGCTTTTTTTGTTGAGCATTTTAGGTTTTTCCGTTTTTTTTTCTTAACGCCAGGCCATGCGTTGCGGGCGATTCCTCGCGTCGTTTGTTCGACTTCATGAGCCAACGGCCGCCAGAGTCGCCAAAAAATCAAAACGCCATCTTGCCGGCGCGGCTGGAGTCTATAGCGGACCTTTTCAATCGATTTCGACCTTTTTCCGCCTCCTTCAATTGAAGAAACGGGTCGGCTTTCAAAGCCAAATTTCGAAAAAGTCCGCCAAAGACCGCAGAAGTCCGCAAAAGCCCGACCAAGCCAAGCTAAACCAAGCTAGCTAGCCAGCTAAGGAGCCGGCCTATTGCCCGAGCCAAAAAAGACGGCAACTGCAGTCGTCGTCGAAAAAAAAGCTGACTCTGACCGCCGTCGAAGTCGCTCGCTTTAGTTCGTAAGCTTGAATCACCCATTTCTCTCTCAAACTCGTCAATAAAAAAATATCAGGAAAACCAAAAAGGCTCAAAAAGGAGACCTATCATGAAGGAAGATTGCCGAATTGACGCGCCGGACAAATCCCGGAACGACAAATCTAAGGACGACAAATCTCCGGACGAATTGACTGATTTTTGGAACAGACGGGCGGACACTTTTCCCAGATACTCCGACAGTCCCAACAGTTTCGGTTCGGACATGCTGGAACTGGCCAAAAGTCTGGGCGTGACCTTCCAAGACAGTTCGGTTTTGGACATCGGAGCGGGTTCAGGCCAATATACGCTGAAGATCGCTCAAATGGCCAAAAAGGTGGTCGCCCTGGATCTGTCCGACAAAATGCTGGCCGTCTCCAAGGTCGACGCCCAAGCTTTAGGCCTAAGCAACATCGAATATGTCTTGAGCTCCTGGCTGGACTATCCTCTGCCCGGCCCCTTCGACGTCGTGTTCGCCTCCATGTGCCCCGCCCTCCGCTCGGACGAAGCCATAAACAAGCTTTTGGAATCGGTCGGCCGCTCCTTGGTCCATATAGGCTTCTATGATTACGTCGATCCTGCTCCCATGGCGGCTCTGATCAACCACTACGGGGTGAGCAAAAAAAAGTTCAACAGCGGCCCGGAAATGCGCCGTTGGTTTGACGACCACTCTCTGCCGTGCCGTCACGTCCAGAAATCGGGCCGGTGGGTCGTCGACTACGACCGAGACGAAGCCGTCTCCTGGTGCCGTACCATCCTCGCCGACTATGGCGTGGACGCTCCGGACGAAGACCTCATCCTGACTTGCCTGGGGCCGACCTGGGCGGAAATGGAGCAAAAATACGTCTTCGACACGCCGTATTTTGTGGAAATGCTGGTCTGGCACAAATGACTTTTTTCGACCATTCGTCAAACAAAAAATGACAAAAGATTCATGTTTATATTGATTAAATTGTTAAACAAATATTTAAACCAATAATCATGACTTCATATATTGATAAAATAATCGAATCTCGCAAACTCCATCTTGCAGCTTGGCAAATCGCCGCCAGAAAGCATAATGGCCAGCTTTATCCTGGCTCCGACTTGCCCTACCTGGTTCACATTGGCCAGGTTCTTCTCTGCCTGGAGCCGGCTCTGGCGGAAAACCCTCAAATGGACAAGACTTTGGCCATATTATGCGCCATCCTCCACGACGTCGTCGAAGACGCCGGCGTGACCAGAGAGGAAATCGCCGATCTTTTCGGCCCATCCGCAGCGGCGGGGGTGGCGGCTCTGTCCAAAAACCCGAACCTAAAAAAAGGGAGGGAGCGAATGGAGGACTCTCTGGAGCGGATTTTAGCGGAGCCGAAGGAAGTCTGGCTGGTCAAACTGAGCGACCGCGCGGCCAACATGTCTTTCTCCCCTCCCCCAAACTGGAGCAGGGAAAAGATATTGGCCTACGCCGACGAGGCCAAGCTGATCGACGAGCGTCTCGGTCAAGCTTCGCCGCTGTTGTCGGCGTGGCTGAAGGAGAAAATCGCCGAATGGGAGGGCGCTCGATAGCGAAAAGTTCCCATCGGCTAAAAATTTCCGTCATCCTCATTTCGCGGGGTTTCGAATCATAAGGACAATTTGGGGGGAAAACATGTTCAAATATGGCGTCATGCTGCTGGCGACTGCGGCTGTTCTGGTCTTTTCGCCGGCCGCCATGGCTGAAAAGAAATGCCTGCCGCATCAGTCCGCAGTCGTCTGCCCGAAAGAGCCCAACGGCGGCATCGCCGTCACCTCCAGCGGACAAATTAAGTGCGGCCCCGGGGCTTGTCTGATTGACAGATCCGGGCGGGTCATCTGCTCCGGCGTTCCTGGCGGCGGCGCAGGCTTCAACGCGGCCGGGACGCCGAAATGCGAAGGCGGCTGTCAAAACGGAGAAGACACGTTTTGCCTCACCTTACGTTGAGTTTATTCTAACCTTAAATGTTTTTGGCCGCCTGTTTG
>JAIRTO010000150.1 GCA_031254895.1 Deltaproteobacteria bacterium | reverse complement strand
CTGATGATGCGAAGCAAGATGACGAGCGGCCGGTTCGAGAGAAGGATGACCCGGAGAGGACGGCTCAAGAGCAGAACTCTCAACGGCTGAAAGCTCAGGAGCGGCCAGAGGAGAAGCGCTCCCCTCGGGCGCGGAAAGATCGCGCCCGAAACCTTCGAAAGCGGCCAATCCGGGAGCTGCAAGCATGGGCGCTGCAAGTCCGGAAGCTGGAAGTTCGGGAGCGGCCAACTCGGGCAGTGGAAGTTCGGGAAGGAGATCTCCGATTCCGCCGCCATCAACGTCGACGCCGTCGATGGCCGTCGGCTCTCTCGCCGCCATTTCTTCGTCAGCCGGCAGAGGAGGAGCCGCCTCCGTCTGAGCCGGGCCAAAGGGCGCTGAACCAAATTGCACGGCCATATAGATCAGCCCCTCGATGAACACTTCAGTCCCCGGCTCCAACCAGGAGCTTAAAATGTCCAAAATCATCCTCCCTTTCGTTTTAAAGGGCTCCTGCAGGTCATCGAGTGCGTCCGGCATCTTGTCCAGAGCAGCTTCCGATTTTCTGAACCGCTCGGCTCGAGCTGAGGAACTCTCTGCTCCTCGGAGCGTTTCGGCGAAGTAGTACAGCGGAACAATCGACGCCTCAGAAGGAAAGACGACGGAATCGGCCGGTTCGAGGAACTTGACGTCGCCCGAGATGATTTTTCCTAAAATAATCACCCCTAACGTGTTGGCGCGGCCGAGAGAGATTGGCTCGTTCGGGTAAACCTTCTCGAAGACCAGGGCTTTGCGACGCGCGGCTCCTGATCCGGAAACGCGGAAAGAGGCGGGTTTTTGATTGACGATTTTTCTGTGTTTTTTTGTTGCGGCCATGCTGGCTCCTTTCGGTGACAAGGTTGTTTGTAAATGAACGGGGACTTTTGATCCCCGCCTCTTCGGAAGACGGCCGCCAGGCGAAAGGCTCGCCTGACGGGTCGCTGAAGAGTCGCTGACAAATGACCGCCAAACGGCGGCTAGAGGGACGCGGAACCGTCAAACGACGGCCAGAGGAACGCGGAACCGTTTTTTGGAATTTAGGCGGCCGACGTCAAAGGGTCGCGCGCCAAAAAAAAACGGATCCTGTTCCGGAGGCCGACGAGAGGCTCCAAAACGGGCAAGAAACGAACGTCCTTCGCTGGCCGGAACCAATGCCGCCGCAAGTACGCGGCCTCCGCAAGTTCGGAGCAGGCCCGGAGCCAAGAGACGTTAAATTGTCTTCTGGAAAAATGTAGGTGGAATAGTGAAGAGGGAAACTGGCTAGCGAGTCGACGCGAGCGAAGGGCTGGCCTTCGGCTCGTCAAAAATTTCTAGCGGACAAAGAGACTTCGGCGGAAGAACAAAAAGCGGAGCCCGGCCAAAATAGGCGAACCAAAAAGCCAAGGCGCAAAACAAATTGTTTCCTTTTGGTGAAAGTGAAAGTAAATCGTCAATCGCCTGTTGTCAAGTCTTTTTTAAAAAATTTTAAAAATATTTTTTTTGACCCGATATATTGCGATCATAAAAGATATAACTACAGCATATTGAAGAAATGCCAAAACGAAGTTTTCATCTTTATCTTAATCCGGAAACATTATTAGATAAAATTGTCTTAGGTCATGTTTTATAACCACATATCGCTAATTTTTTATTTGCAACATCCTAAGACTACAAATTAATATTTAAAACAATAAAATTATATGATATTATTAAATTATTCGAGATGCCCTTTCACGGTCTCTCGAACCAAGTCTCTGTTTCGGCGCCGGACTCGCCCATTTCCTCGTCATGACGCTGACGGGTCGATTTTTCCGGAAATAGACGGCTACAAATGTCCTCGTTTAGCCGAAAATTCCGTCCATAGCGGCCAGTCCGCCAATAATGGTCGAAAACTCTGTCGGCGATTTTTGGACGCTTTTGAGCAAGCATGCCAAAGCTAGCTGTTTTCTTGTCTGTCTTCCAACTAAACTTAAAACAAGCTAAGTTTTAAAAAATAAGGAAGGAATAGAACTTAGAATCATTTAATTTTTAAAGTAATATTTTCCGATTTTGGATATAATGGCGGATATAAGGAACAACTTCCGCCGCCTAACCGAAGAGCAATAGGCGACCAAAACCAAATTCTCGGCTGACCTGAGAATTTCCATGGCAGATCGGAAATGACAGCCACCAAAATCGAATGGACCGACAAAACCTGGAATCCGGTGACTGGCTGCTCGAAATTGTCGCCTGGTTGCGCCCATTGCTACGCCGAAACAATGGCCCATAGACTAAAAGCTATGGGGGCGGCCAAGTATGCGAACGGCTTTGCGCCGACGTTGCACTACAAGGCTCTGTCTGAACCCGAAAATTGGCGGCGGCCGCAGACCATTTTCGTCTGTTCCATGTCCGACTTGTTTCACCAGGAAGTCCCGTTCGCCTTTGTCGACGAAGTCATGGACACAATTAGACGGACTCCTTGGCACACCTATCAGATTTTGACGAAACGCGCCGAAAGGATGGCTGACTATTTTCAAAAATCGTCCGTGCCGAACAACGTCTGGCTTGGGGTCACCATAGAAGCTCCAGCCTTGAAGCCTCGTCTAGAATATTTGCGAGTCTTGGATCCGCCCATTCGCTTCATCTCCTGCGAACCCTTGGTGGAAGATTTGGGCGAATTGGATCTTTCCGGCATAGATTGGGTCATTGTCGGCGGCGAAAGCGGAGCGCAAGGCCGACCGATGAAACCGTCCTGGGTTCATTCCCTTTTGGAGCAAGCCAATAGGCAGGGCCTAGCTTTCTTCTTCAAGCAGTGGGGCGCTTGGGGGCCCGACGGGATCAAACGCGGCAAAAAGTCCAACGGGCGAGAAATAGACGGCCAAATCATGCAGACGATGCCGCCGCGAAATTGAGATCAATTGCGTCGGCGAGTTTTTTGTTTCTGGGTGGGAATGATTTGCGCGGCGCTTTGGCCGGCAAAATTGACCACTGGCGCTGACGGGTCTATTTGTCCGGAAATGGACGGCTTCAAATGTCCTCGTTTTGACGGAAATTCTGTCCTTCGCCGCCAATTCGCGAAAATTGACGGAAACTCCGTCAACGGTTGTGGACGCTGACGAGCGAGCTTGAAAAAGCGACCGAATCTGATCCGTCCACAATGTACAGCCGCCTTGACCGCATCCTTGACGCGCTCGAACCGATATTTTGCAAAGAGCATTTTGCCGATGTGAAATTATCGGCAGAAGATGCAGCGGCCATTCTTGTTATATCGTTTGCCCGTGCCGCTCCCGCTCGTGAGGATTGGACGGACGAGGAATTGTCGGAATTGGAAGCCCACA
>JAIRTO010000146.1 GCA_031254895.1 Deltaproteobacteria bacterium | reverse complement strand
TTTTATCCTGCCGGAGAGCCTCCAGGCTTTCATGACTTCGCGATATTTGGGCGGTTTTCCGGGGTTGTGCGAAGACCAGCGCTGCTTCGACGACGGCCAGCCTTTCTCCGATCCCCCTCCGGAGGTCAGCCGCAACATCCTTCAGCACCAGCTGACTTCGCCGACCTGTCCCACCGACCTCGTCTACATTTATCTGGAATACCCGAGCAACACCGGCAGCGCCGTTCTGGACGCCCTGATCGCCAGAAACATGGACAGAATATTCGCCGACTACAAAAAAAGATCCGTCGCCATGTCCTGCAACGACTTCGAAGGATGTCGAGGGCACTGCCTGCCTGCGGGTTTTGAAATCAAGCATTATCTTCAGCGTTCGGGGCCGGGCTACCTTTCCGTCTTCCGAGTGGATCGCTTCATCGGCAATTTTCGGCCGACCGGACATCTGAAAGGCACGGTCGACTACAAGTTCGAAAATTACAGTCTGATTTCCGGGGCTCCCTTGACCCTGAAAGACGTCTTCAACAACCCTAAGGAAGCGATCCCTTTGTTCTGGCAGAAAGTGGAAGCCAGCATCCAAACCGAAGGGAAGAATCCCTGCCTCCTCAAGAACTACCGGATAGCCGGAAGAAGCATCTCCGCCCGGCGGCTGGAGCCCGGCGATTTCCTCCTGACCAGAGGGGGCGCCACCGTGGCCCTCGTCAACGACCGTCCCGGCCCGTGTCCGTCGCAGGCCATAGATCTTTCCATCGAGGACATGCTGGAGATCGGCGCCTTCCAAGCCCTCTGGGGTCGCTGAAAATGCCCTTGAAAATCATCGGCGGACAATTCAAAGGCTTGGTTTTGAAAGCGCCTCCGGGTCAATCGACCCGGCCGACCTCCAGCCGGGTCCGCGAAGCCGTCTTTTCCGTTTTGGGACAGGAGAGACTTTTAGGGGCCAAGGTTCTGGATCTCTTCGCCGGTTCCGGGGCCATGGGTCTGGAAGCTCTGTCCAGAGGAGCGGACAAGGTTTTATTGTGCGATTCGTCCTTGAAAGCCCTGACGACCATCAAAGCCAACCTCGAAAAGCTTCCGAAAGGACTTGACGTCAAAACCCTGAAAGCCGTCTTCCCCGGCTCACTCCCTCGCCTTTCGCCCTACAAGCCCTTCTCTCTGGTCTTCGTCGATCCCCCTTATCAAGGAGACGTTTCTCTGGTTCTGGCCTTTTTGGCCTTCGCCGTCCAAAACGAGCTGCTCGTTCCCGGCTCCCAGGTCGTCTGGGAACAGCCGCCGGAAAATTTGGACAAATGGAGCGCTCCTGAGCCCTGGCGACTTGTTCAGACCAAACGCTGGGGCGACAAGTGCGCCGCTTTTTTGGAGCTCCCTGACGCCGCCGTTGAAGGGCAAACAGGAGAAAAGCGAACCGAAGAAGGGCAAGCTGAGGAAGGACAAACGGAATTGGGGCAAGCTATGGAAGGACAAGCCGATGAAAGAGATGACAAAGACGTTTGAACCAAAAAAGGTCAAGCTCCAAAAAGGACAAACCGATGTAGGAGATGACGCAGACGTTTGAACCTAAAAAGGGTCAAGCTCCAAATAGACAAACTGAAGCCGGACAAGCACGGAAGCGAGAACCGCAGAAGGACAAGCCGCCGAAGGACAAACCTAAAAAGGCCCAGCTTCAGAAGCGCGAACAGCAATTGGAGACATTGCAGAAAGGCACGCCGCAGAAGGAGAAGCCGCTGGCGGTCAAACGAATTATGACGGATAAAGGCGAGAAAAGGCCTAAAACGCCACCGACGCCCAAAAGCCGCCCAAGAGAGTCGGGAAATCTTCAGGCGGAAAAAATAGTCAATTTCAACTCGGCGTTGTCGATTACTTTGAAAATCGGTCTTTTGCCTGACAAATCTTCGCTTTCGACGACGATAATCGGGATGCCTTCGCCTCGTTGGTCCATGATGAATTTTCTTCGGCTTCCAGTTGCCTCGAAATTCATAGGACAACGAGCAAGCATGGAGCAAATCAGCTCATTTCTTGTCGATTGACGTTCCGACAGGCTGTCTGCGGTCAAAGTGTCAGCCAAATTTCCAGGAGAAAATAACTCCAGTCTATCCGGGAATACGTGCAGACGAATTTTGGAGCCGAAAATGGAATAATCTCGGTGCGCGACGGCGTTGACGACGGCTTCGAAAACGGCGTTCAAAGAGAATTGGGGAGTTTCAATTCGAAAAGGAGCTTTTGTTCCTCTAACTTTCATGTTTCTCCGGACGAATTTGCAGGCCTGCTTTATTTGTTCGTCCAAAGGATCGGTCATGTCCTGAGCGTCAAGCTGATGGGCGCCGTTTCGTTCGACGGTTCCGTAACAGACAGCCTGAATATAGGCGTTGGGAAGAAATTCTTCCGGATTCTCGGAGGCGAGAAGGAGCCCTCCCGCCGTCGCGCGATAATCGCCTGACTCGTCTTTCGCGATAAATTTCAGCTTTTCCAGAAAGACGACGTCGTCAGCCGGCGAAAGAACCGTCCGGAACCGTCTGTACAACTTAGGTTCGAGAGCGTCCGCCGTCGCGTCCGGCACGATTTGTCCGTCAAAGGAAATGAACCGCGCTTGACCGCGCTGTTGAAAGAGCCTGGCCAGCATCTCAGGCTTCAGCTCCATTTTTGAGCTCCCGGAGCGATAAAAATAGCCGTTTGGGCTCTTATGCACGAACGAGCTGCGAGGAATCTCCACGCGGAGAAGGAACTTCTTTTCGCCTCGCCCCTCAAAGCCGACGGTTTTTTTGGTCAGAAAAAATAAGGGCGGATCGATCAAGTCATGGCCTATTTTCTCGACCCATTTTTCCACAAGGTCAATTTGCGAAATGGTCAGGCCTTCGAGGTTCTGACTTTTGCCCTTCGCCCCTAGCGCCATCTGCCCGGCAACGGCATTGGCCATCGCCGCCATTTCGTCGGCCAAATCTTCCTTGGGCGGGCTTTTTATTTTGCCGCCTGAAAAGGCGACGTTTATCAGCTCAAGACAGGAATCTTCGCCTAATCTGATTTTTTCCAATATTTTATCGGTTTCCTCGCGCACTCTATTGTTTCTTCAACCACTCTCTTTGGTTTTTTCGCTCAATGACGCCGCGGCCTATTTTGAACTAAAAAATTTCCCCAACTCTTGGCCGCAGGAAAAAACGCGTCCAAACTTAAAAAATCGTCGGCCTTACGCCGGAAAAGGACGCTCTGGCCGACTGTCCGGCCAGACGGAGAACGAAAATCACCTTTTCTTCGTTTTTCGTTCGGCGAAGACCGAAGCGCAGGTTATGGGCATCCTCCAGCCCACCCCGAAGGATTGATTGGAGACTTTCAAGACGGGGGCGCCTTGCCTTCTTTTGAACTCGCCTGTTCTGACCAGATTGGCCACCTTTCTGACCACGGCCGACTCGAAGCCTCTAGCTTCCAAAGCCGCCGGACCTTCCCTGTCTTCGATCAAAAATTTCAATATTTCGTCGAGCTCTTCGTAAGGGGGGAGACTGTCCTGATCTTTCTGATTAGGCCTAAGTTCGGCCGAAGGAGCTTTGACGATGGTGTTTTCCGGGATGACCGTCCGGCCTTTGGTCTCATTGAGCCATCTGGCCAGCCGGAAGACCTCCGTCTTGTACAGATCCCCTATGACGGCCAAGGCTCCGCACATGTCCCCGTAGATGGTGCAGTAGCCTACGGCTATCTCCGACTTGTTGCCGGTGGTCAGAAGCAGGCTGCCGAGCTTGTTGGCGACGGCCATCAGCAGAACCCCTCTGATGCGGGCCTGGATGTTCTCTTCGGCGGCGTCGGGCTCGAGTCCGGCGAAGATGGGGGCCAGGATGTGCCCGAAAGCTTCCATGGCCGCCTCTATCGGCAAGACCTTGGCCGAAGAAAGGCCGAGATTGCGGGCCAGCTCATGGGCGTCGGCCAGACTGTGTTCGCTGGAGTACGGCGAAGGCATCAAAAGGGCGCTCACGTTCTCCGGCCCCACGGCTTCGGCGGCGATGGCCGCCGTCAAGGCGCTGTCTATGCCGCCGGACAAACCCAAAACGACGGTTTGGAGATTGTTCTTGCGGCAGTAATCGGCCACCCCCAAGGTCAAAGCCTGGTACGTCTCCTCTTCCGGACCCAAGTTTGGTCCAGGCCGAACGAAACCTTTCCCGGTTTCGGCTGTCGCGGCAGCCGTCGCCGCGTCTCTTGAATCTTCCGTCTTCTTCCCCGCCTTCGCGGC
>JAIRTO010000088.1 GCA_031254895.1 Deltaproteobacteria bacterium | reverse complement strand
AGGATTTCAATCTCATCCAGAGTAAAGTTAGCCAAGGTCAAGGCCTTCTTTTTAATATTGAAAGGACTGGCTATGCCCTTTGACATGGCATCTGGCCTTGCTTGAGCCAAGTAGTCACGAATGTCTCTCAATCCGACTAAGGCCATGGATCTTGGAAATTTGTTGCCTCGTTTATGACGGGTGTTGTAGGCATCACGAATCTGGCTTAGAAAAGTAACCAGGGAAGTGTCCGTAAAACAATCTGCTTCATCAAAAAAAATGACAAGATCCTTATCAAGAGACTCGCATAAATAATTGAGAAGAAATCTAACTTTAGTGTCAGGTGCGTTCATACCAATTAAATTGTCAAAAATATAAGCTTTTTGCCTAAGAATATCCTCTTGAGATAAAAAAAGAGCAGCATTAATCTGAGATACTACTGTAGTCATGGATTCATTTCTGTCTAGAATGCCTCTTACGCCCATCAAAGAACAGGCCAAAGCATACATCTTGCCATCGGCATTTATACTGTCGGTCAACGCATCTAGCAGCGTAGTTTTCCCTGATTGGCGAGGCGCATGAAGTATGAAATAGAACTTGCCGTCTATCATCTCATCGATTTCAGGCTGCCTTGGCAAAACCGGCAGCATGTAGTGTTCTGACGGCACGCAAGGCCCTACGGTGTTGAAAGTTTTTATGATGTTATCGCTCATCAGGACACCCTTCATGATCCGAAAATATTGCCCTAAGGCCTCTTTATCAAAAAGAGCTTTGGGTTACGCTTACGCGTAATGGAATATGGATGCTCGCGCCATTATGCATTTTGGATAATCCATTATTGATAATGCATTATGAGTTATCGACCAAACGTTTTGAGAGGTCAAGACATCAGAGCCGGTTGACTTGCTGTGGTCTGACTGCCGCAGCTGAGTCCAAGTCTACATGATCAAGCAGCAGATGTATATGGCCCACAAAGAAAAGGGTTGGCGAGCCCAAACGCAAATTACTGTTCAAAGCAGACCTCTCAACTCAGGCAGGTTTTGACGATTTTCATGGTCTCCAAGTGACCGTTCTTCGTTTTTGTGTTTCTGGCCGCCCAAGTTCATCACGATACGATACGGATTCGCATAGGTAAGGGCTTGTCAAAAAAATAACTTATTATTGATATCATGCTTTTATGCTGATTTTGAAAGATAATACCTTCGGAATAATAGTAAGTTATTTCGTGACGACCTCTAAGTGTACATGCCGACATGCTGTTTAGTAATGCTCGCCATCTGACCAAGCCTCCTGTGTAGGATTAATTATTTTATCCTACACAGGAGGCTTTGTTAAGCCCAAAAATATTCAAAAACCAAGGGTTCATCAATTTTCTGTCTTGTCAGCGTCGAATCCCGCGATAAACGTTCGCAAGACGCCAGTAGGGCGCGGCGCCAAGGACGTTTGCCGTCGCCAGAAACCCATTCGCCATGATCTTCGCCTACTCTGGCGGCTATCCGGATTTTCTGCAGGGCAATGATCTTCATTCGGATTCGGCCTTATTTAATCAAACACCAGGTCAAATAGCAACAGTTATTTTGAGCCGCGCGAAAAAAATGCCCCGAAGATGCTCTAAGCCAGCATTTTCAGGACTTTTTTTGCTCGAAAAAAAAAGAAAAGGACAAAGCCTTTGATAGCTTTGTCCTTGACCCGGACGATGAACAAATCGCCGAATTGCTTCGGAGCGGATACGACGGGCTAGATTTTATAAAACATGACGGTTGGGTCATTGCCCTTTTTTGACAATGATGTACTCTTTATCCCCTTTGCCATTGCCACGCTTGACAATCAGCCCATCGTTCACCATTTCACGGATCACGTTATATGCCCGCGTCTGTTTCACGGAAAGCGCTTCCTGAACGATCTCGTTTGTGATGAATGGATTGTCGCGCAGATAATCAAGCACAACTTTGTGTTGCGGCTTTGGCCGACTAACCGCGCGGAGCGGTCGGGCGTAATTCATATTCGGCAAGGTCAATGAATACGCGCCGCGCGTCGCGATGATTTCCGGCTTCACCTCAAAATCTTCGTAATACTGCATGATGAGCCGCAAACCCGTACCATATGCTTCTATATGTTTCAAACGGTAAAAGATATTTGCCAGCTTTTCGTTGCGCGGTTGGGAAACGCCCACAAACAAGTCCTCTGTCCGCAATCCGGGCATGAGGCCACCGAGCGATACGAACTCCATGCGGTCGTCGTAGATATTCACTATAATGCTGCCGGAAAATCCGTAATCACGGTGCACTATCGCGTTGAGCATGGCTTCACGCACGGCGAACTCAGGGTAATCGTACTGCTCCACGCGTTCAATCCCCGACACAATTGCGGCAAGGTTATTGGACATGCTCAAAAACTCGAAAGCCGCGCGCATCTGCCGTAATACCGACCCCTCTATTTCCTTGCGTGTCCTGAACTCGCCTTTTTTTACCCCGTTGAAAACGGCGAACTTTATCGTGTGAGCTCATTGGTCGGACATCAATAACCCTAAATTAGTATAAAGACCGTCCGCGCTGACGATGCCGAGCGTCCGCATTTGGCTCTCGCCGAACTCCACGCCGCGCCGCTTAAATTCCTCTGCGGCTTCACTGAAAGTCAGGTTCTGAATCAGAGTGCGGGCGTTTTCAAACCGGTCTCCGTCAGTCTGCTTTATCATTTCACGGATCTGCTCAAAACTGGCGTGAACGCTGGATGCGCCCTGCCGCACATAAACGCCGTAGGGTTTCAAACCCATTTCCGGCAGGAAGTACGGTTTATTTGTCCCCTCGCGCACCGTTACGGCGATGCCGTTCTCGCCGATTTCATAGCCCACAAACATCGTCACGTCAGGCGAAATCCCGTCACGGACGCTGTTTGCGATCCGCGCCAGCGTTTCGTCAACATCAGATAACGGGCACGGATTCCCTTCGTCGTCGCGCCCGACATAGATCACGCCGCCGCTTGAATTGGCAAATGCCATTACTTCTTTTTTAATGTCAGCGGCGTATTCCCGCTTAAACTCAACATTATTGTCCTCACGCATGATTCCACCTTTATTTCGATTTTTCGCAATCATAACACATCATTTCACTTTTATATAGTGAAATGATGAAATATGGACAACGGAAATGACGTGATGCCCATTGCCAACCTAACCGAAGCCGGGGTGATCCTCGGCATGAAAAAACTCGAAAACGGAAAGGCGCAAATCTACTATGCGGGCGACGAGGTTCATGCCCTTTGCATCGGCGCTGCCCGTTCAGGCAAGTCCCGAACGGTGGCGGCAGAGTCCATCTGCGCCCTCGGCCTTGCAGGGGAAAGCATTGTGGTCAGCGACCCGAAGGCGGAGCTTTACCTTTACACGGGCTAATTTTTGAAGAAAATCGGCGACGGCGTGAACGTGCTGGACTTCAAAAGTCCTGAAAAGAGCCGCCGTTACGACCTTTTGCAGCCGATCATCGACGCGGCGGGACGCGACGATTTTGAAAAGGCCGAAAATGTGGCCATGGGACATGACGAACGCCCTTGTCGGCAAATCGCAGGGCGAGAAGTTAATGTCAGCGGCGTATTCCCGCTTAAACTCAACATTATTGTCCTCGCGGATGATTCCACCTTAATTTCGCTTTTTCACAATCATAACACATCATTTCACTTTTATCACGTGAAATGATGAAATGGGGACAAAGGAAAGGACGTGATGCTTATTGCCAACCTAACCGAAGCCGGGGTGATCCACCCGAAGGCCGAGCTTTACCGTTAAACGGGCGAAATTTTGAAGAAACTCGGCTACGGCGTGAACGTGCTGGACTTCAAAAATCCTGAAAAGAGCCGCCGCTACAACCTTTTGCAGCCGGTCATCGACGCTGCGGGGCGCGACGATTTTGAAAAGGCCGAAATGTGCGCATGGGACGAACGCCCTTGTCGGCAAATCGCAGGGCGAGAAGATAATGTCAGCGGCGTATTCCCGCTTAAACTCAACATTATTGTCCTCGCGCATGATTCCACCTTCATTTCGCTTTTCACAATAATAACACATCATTTCACTTTTATCACGTGAAATGGGGACAAAGGAAAGGACGTGATGCTTATTGCCAACCTAACCGAAGCCGGGGTGATCCTCCCGAAGGCCGAGCTTTACCGTTACACGGGCGAAATTTTGAAGAAACTCGGCTACGGCGTAAACGTGCTGGACTTCAAAAATCCTGAAAAGAGCCGCCGCTACAACCTTTTGCAGCCGGTCATCGACGCGGCGGGGCGCGACGATTTTGAAAAGGCCGAAAATGTGCGCATGGGACATGACGAACGCCCTTGTCGGCAAATCACAGGGCGAGAAGATATGGACGAACGGCGAGATGTCGGCGATCGCGGCGGCGATCCTCTGCCTGGTCGGCGACAACAAAAAGCGCCCCGAATGCCAGAACCTCGCCAACGTCTACTGGTTCAACGCGGAGAAGTGCAAGCAGATCGCAGGGAAAACGCCCATGCTGGAATACGTCAAAAAACTCCCGCAGGCCCGCCCCGCCAAAGCCCTGCTGTCCATATCGGACGTGGCGCCGAGCCGGCCGCGCGGCAGCTTCTACGCCTCGGCCCTCACGACCCTGCGGCTGTTTACGGCGAAATCCCTATGCGGCATCACCAACCAGAGCGATTTTTCCTTCGCCGGCGTGGGCGAGCGGAAACAGGCGCTTTTTATCATCCTGCCCAATGAAAAGACCACATTCTATCCCGTCGCTTCGCTAATCGTCTCGCAGCGGTACGAGCTTTTGGCGAACATGGCCGACAGGCGCGGCGGCCGGCTGAAACAGCGCACCAACTTCATGCTTGACGAGTTCGGGAACTTCACGGCCATAGCCGATTTCACGAACAAGCTGACGGCGGGCGGCGGGCGCGGCATGAGGTTCAACCTGTTTTTGCAGTCCTTCGCGCAGCTCAAAGACAAATACGACGAGAACGCGGCGGACGCCATCAAGTCCAACTGCCGGACGCGATTTTGCCTTCAGACCGACGACATGGAAACGCTCAAAGAAATAAGCGAGAAGCTGGGCGCGTACACCGCTTCAAGCTGCTAGTTGTCGGCGAGCCGCCAGAAGCTCGCCACGCCGTCAAGCTCCCGCAGCCTGAGCCTGACGCGGCGGAATCTGCTCAATGTTGACGAGCCGGGCGAGTCGCTCGGCCCTATCAGATCGTCACGTTGCGGACGCGCTCGGCGATGACGCGCGGCCCCGGTTTGTCCCTGTGGCAGTTCAACATAATTCTGGGGCTCAGCGGCAAGGAGCATAACCGCAAGCTGCGGGAGGAGCGCGAGAACAAGCGGCCCGTCGTCACCGACTCGTCAAAGCCCGTCACTCTTTGGAACGTATGGGTCTACTGCCAAAAGGACATCATGCGCAAGGCCGACGCCGAAAGGGAGAAAGGGGCGCCGCGCCAAAGTTAACGGACGACGACGATTAGGCAACGGCAAATCAATAACATGGGAGGATTTTCAGATGGCAAAAAATCAAGGGATTTATCACGGCAAGCCATGAAAAGCTGGTGAGCAAAAAGCGGCGCATCGTATCGCTCGCGCTCTCGGCTTATTTCACGCTCTCGGCGTCCACCCATGTGTATGCCGCTGGCGGCATCGGCGGCAGTCCGATTGTCACCGGCACGGAAAAGCTCGTCGGCGACGTGACCGCATGGCTGATGGTTCTCGCGCCGATTGTGGCGGAGCTTCTCATCATCTACTTCTGCATACGCCGCTCGGCAGCCGACGAGATGGAGCAGAAAAAATGGAACACCCGCATCATCGCGGCCACCGTGTCCTGCATCGGCGCGATGCTCGGCTCGGCGACGCTCAACCTTGTCATTGGCTATTACAGATAATCAAGAAGGAGGAATTGTTTATGAGGAAGCTGTTCATCAAGGCGGAAAATTTCCGGACGGCGGCGGTTTGCCGCGCGAGGGCGGCTCTCGCGAGGAACAGAGCGGAGGGCTTTGTCGATGCCGCCGTGAAAATCCTGATGTCGTCGTCATCGGCGCATTGGTTCTGGCGGGGCTGCATCCGCTGTTCAGCGGAACGAGCCGGAACTAACTCACCCGCAGGATTCAGGAGATGTTCAACTACGGCGGCTAAAGAAAGGACGGCAAAACGCGAAAACCAAACAGACAGGAGGTGAAAGCCGGTTGGAAATCATTCTGGCGCTGTTGATCGTGACGGAGCTTAACGGCTGCCTTGCCTTTATCGACGGTATGCTGGAGGGCATCGTGCTGCTGGCGCTGAACGCCGAGCGTTACATGACGAACGTGGCGGGAACAAGTATCATGGCAAGCCAGTCAACGGTCATGTTCGGCTTCGGGGTATCGCTCATCATACTCAAATTCGTCAAAAAGGGGTCAGACGCCTATGTTTTGCGGAACGGCAGCGACGCGGAGGAAGAACCGTGCTTTTTGGTCGTCAACTTCGTCAAGGCGCTGGCGGTCGCCGTCTGCTTCCGCGTCATATATGGCTGGATGGCGGCGATCGCCACGGGTATGTCCTCGCAGATACTCGCCGCTGTTGGTGCGGGTACAGGGTATTTCTGGGCGGCGCGGGTGAACGGCATGTCGTCGCTCGGCTTTTTTCAAGAAAACTTTTTTCGCGGCAGGGAACGTCCTTTATGACGTCCCCCAGCACAGATCACGTCAAACGCGCCGAAGCGCCAGACCTCTTTGGTTAGATCAGACGCGCTGTCTTTGAATGGGATAAGGACGTTTTAATTTTGGTTTTGGGCAACCATTTATTAACGACCGGGATGAATCATTCTCAAGTAATCCTATTTCTATGACTTCTTCTGCGGACTATCTTCATCCATCTATGGGCGAGCAGAAATGTTAATTTGCCAAGAACAGGCCAGATTGTCATGGACGGGATGTTCGGACAGTCTAAGCGATATGCAGGAGAAAACGCAAAGGCACACATAGGACGCATCGCGGATTGGCGCTCGATCAAAATGATCTGCGCATCGTCCAGCGCAATTGCGAGATGGACATGATTAGGAAGCGTTTTCGGACGGGGCCGCAGGCGGCAGAAAGCCGCCCCTATTGATTATGAATCGTTGTCCTTTGAGCTCTTTTTTACGTCGTACCGCCAACACGCTCAATAGCGGCTCGTGCCTCACGCCCAACTGCGTGATGCGCGGCGTTTGCGTCGGCGGGGTTATCAATGGCGTCCCGTTTGAGTTTTTCTTCTGTCTGAGATATACGGAACAAATTGGCGATTAACGCGGTACTCCCCATGAAGTCAAGAATTTTATCCCGAACGGCAAGCCCCTTTTTGCTGTGAATGTCCTCGACGGTCAGCCCCCCCGAAAAGCCCCATGTACCCAGCGTTCTAAAAAATCGCAAATTCCTCGTTGGTGATGATGACGCCCGCATCATGGGCCACTTCCGCAAGCATCTGATTCCATTGCTTAATATCTCCGCGAATAACGAGCCGTTTGCTGTCCTCGTCGAGCTGATTAAACCTATCCGCTATTTCCTGCCGGTATGTCAGGATTGCAAAATAAGTTTGTCCAAGCGCGATCACTTCTTTGCGTGGGTCGCCGTTTTGCACAATAAGATAACAGGCGTAGCGCGACAGCTCGTAGTCTCCAACAGGCTTCGATGTGGCGCCCGCATCCACGATTTTGCTGACCTCAGCAAAATCGTAAATAACATCGTGTCCGCTATTATTGCAGGCAATCATGGCCTTGTCTATGACTTTTGTAAAATTCCGCCATTGCGTATAGTCTAACACAAGCGCAAGTTCACGAGCAGACCAATATTCGCCACCATCAGCGCGAATGTGTTTGATGTTCTCAAAGCGTTTGTATTCCCTTACTTTTCACTCGCCCATCATAGCGCCTCCGGCGATTATTCTTTCGGTTTACGACCGGGTTTTAGTTTTCCTGTGCGGGTAGGCTTTTCCGTGTTCTCCGGGATCGCCCAACTAAACCGAATTTGGATGCACCTTTAATTTTCCCGCTCCTGCAAAGCATTTGAACTTGTCGCAGTGATACATCCCATTGCACTGCCATTTCTTCGGCTGTAACATAGCCGTTCATCTTCGTACCTCGCGCCGCATAAAAGCGCACTTAACTCATAACACGCACCTAGATAAAATCCGAACCTTTCTTGCACCAGACGCTGTTTGCACATATTCGAATGAAAAAAGGTTCGTATAATAAACCTATGATTTTAGCGTACTGTCACCGCACAGATCCGCAATCGACTTGCCTGACTATTTCTGCTTCTTGGGAGTGGACTTGTCATTATCATCTTCAAGCGTGGCGAGCGCCTGTGCTTCCTGCTCAGTTGTAATGTCCAAGTGGGCAGGGGCATGACGTTAAACCAAAAAACAATCAGCCTAAGGCATGCATTATCCATCGATGATGTCTTTAACAATCACCTCCCAGCTTAAGTTAACAGTATTGCAACTAATTTAGCTGTCATAAATATCTTAATTATATCATCATTAAAATTCTATTGATATTTAAACATTAAGCATAAGAAAAATATATTTACATATCATTATAAACATTTATAATCAAATGATTATAGCATAATAGCTGTATAGGACAATAATAGGCTATTATGCAAAATCCCGTCTGTTTTTGTCCCGTCTATTTTTGCTCCTTATCGAAGTCGTCTTGAAAAATTTTTATGAAATCGTCGTTGGCTAGAGAATCGTTAAGGCGAGAGTCCGGCGTCTCGTCCAGCGAGAGGGGAAAATCTCCAATCTTTTCCAAAGCCGGACCTGCTTCCTCCAAAGACGCGCCCAGATCGGGGCCTTCGAAATCTTTGTCCAATTGAAGAAAAGGCCGTTCCGCAGCCCTGCCCTGCTCCGGCCCGACTTCGCGGGAAGCGGCCGCCTGGCTCTCCGAATCAGGAACGGCAATTTTGGGCGGCTGGATCACGCGCCCCTGCTCGGCCAGGATATTCAACTCCACAATGTCGTCGGAATCGCCGGGTCGAGCTGCTTGGCGGGGAGCGTCGACCGGAGGAAAGGATGATTCCGGCGAAGTTGGGCGAGGGGCTTGAGGTTCTCGGCTTCGTTCCGCAAGAGATTGCCGCGAGACGGTCGGACCAGGCTGGACGTTCCTCCCCTGGCCCGCCGACGCGCCGAGCGGCTGGCCAAGCGGCCGACCTGTCGTCGGTCCCTCAAAGCCGAGTTTTGGCCCGGAGTTGTCGTCCTCGAAATCGTCCGTCTCCGCCAGGGGCCAGCTGGCCAGGCCGGACAGTCTCTCGGGGGTCACTCCGACGACCACCAGATGTCCGTCGACCTCCACAGCCGCCAGATATTTGCGGCTGTCGATGATCATCGTTCCCCGAAGAGAGAACGTCTGCCCTCCTTTGCCGAACCTGCGGCCTCTGGTCAAATGCCTGAGGACTTTTAGACATATCACCAAAAGGACTATGACGATCAGGAAAGCGCCGATGGTTTTGATTAAGTCAAATCCGCCAAAAGGGTCTGGAAGACCATCTTGTCTGGGGGGGAGACTAATCGGACTGTTCTGACCTGGGGTTTCCGCAGACGGGGGAGAGGAAGTCCCGGCGGTCGAAGAGGTCTCGCCGGGCGCGGCGGCCTCCCCGAGAGGGGCGGCAGGCGTCCCTTCGGCCGGGCCGTCAGCCGTGCCGGCCTCGGCTTGCGAGCCAACCGTCGCCTCAGGCGGCTCGTTGGGAACCTCCGAACCGATGTCGGACACCGTGATCTCCGAAGCGGCCGCTTCCGGCTGTTCCTGAGCCAGCGCCGAACTATGGCCGAAAAAAACAAGCCCTAGAAGAAGACTTGCGACCAAAGCCCAGCCGAACTGACCAGAAGAAAATATGAGGCCTAGAGGCCCCGTGAAGCATGAAGAGTCGCTTTTCACGATGTGCACCTGCCTGAAGAAAGAGCTTTCCGAAAAAACCTGTAGGGAACGAGCCGAGCCGTTCCCGAAAAAACGCGCTTGACGACGAGAAAGGTCGAAGCCGTCGAACAAAGCCGTCGAATAAAACCGAGAGCCATAAAAATTGAAAAAAAGGCAAAAGGACGACTAATGCGGAACATATGCCTCTTCAATTGAATTTTTTTTGAAGTTTTTTGTGAAGTTTCCTGGGAAATTTCTGGTGAGGTTTCCTGACCAGTCATAATAAATCGATGATTTAAAATTAACGCTTATTCTAGCATATGTGCGGTTCCAGAAAAAGCCGGGCGGCAAAAAATGTTCGCTAGTTCAAATACTTGACGCCATTTCGATCATAAGACTTGTTTTTCGCGCCTTCCTTATAGCCCTTCCTTTATCACCCTATCCAAAACCAAACAATAGACTTGTTTTTTGTTACTCCCTTATCGCCCTTCCTTTGACGCTCAATCAAAAACTTAATCGAGTGATCCAACCGTCTCCCGATGCTTTCGAAGGCAGGCAATCCACCCAAGATAGCCAGTCCGCCCAAGACAGCCAATCAGCCAAAAACAGACAATCCGTCCAAGGTAGCCAGTCCGCCCAAGACATATGAGCATTTTGAAAAAACAAAAAAATCCTCGCGCTAGCGGGGTTCAGAAAAGCTTGGAAAGTTTTTGAACCTATATCTTCAGACTTCGAAGGCAGTCAAAGCCGTCCAAGTCTTCCAAACCGTCCAAGTCTTCCAAACCGCCCAAGTCGTCCAAGTCGCCCAAGTCGTCCAAAGGCCGGTCGCGAACGCCGGTTTCAGCTAAGAGACTTGACTCTCTCCATGGGACTGACGATGTCGGTGACTCTCACGCCGAACTTTTCGTTGACCACGACCACCTCGCCTCGGGCCACAAGCTTGCCGTTGACGAAGATCTCCAAAGGCTCGCCGGCCAGTTTGGACAATTCTATGACCGAGCCCTGACCAAGCTGCAAGAGATCGTTAATGATCATCCTGGTTCGGCCTAGTTCCACGGAAATCTCTAAAGGTATGTCCAAAATGAAATCCAGAGGCCTGGCCGCTCCTTCCGAGGGGGGCGGCGGACCGAAGGGGGAATCTCCCGAACCGTGATCGGCGCTGGCCGGCAGGGCCGCCGGTCCCGGATCGCCCCAGTCCTGAGCCAGGCCTGGATCGTCGCTCATAAGCCGGTCCAAATCGGACTGGGTCAAATTTGGTTTGTCGTCAGCCATTATTGTTCTCCAGAAAAAAACTTTTTATTGAAGCCGAAAAATCATTCCTCCCAAGTTCTGGGAGCGATGTCCGACTCTATCCGCACGGCCTTCTGACCTCTGGAAGTGCCGATGAACACTTTGAACTTGGGGACGCCTTCGACGTTGACGTCCAGAGGCTCCTTGACGTCGTGGTTTAGCATAATCACGTCACCTTCGGCCAGATTCATCAATTCCTCAGCGGTGATCATGGAACGGCCCAGTTCGACCTTCATGTTGACCTCGGCCTCTCTGACCCGCTCGATGAAGCGATTGATCCAGGCCGTGTCGACTTCCAGCTGATCGCTCTGAAAGCCGGCGTAAAGCTTCGAACGGATGGGCTCGATCGTGGAATAAGGCAGACAGATGATCAGCGTGCCGACGGTCTGCTCCAGCTCCACCTCGAATT
Source organism: Deltaproteobacteria bacterium (assembly GCA_031254895.1). Lineage (GTDB taxonomy): Bacteria > Desulfobacterota > Desulfarculia > Adiutricales > Adiutricaceae > JAIRNQ01. The sequence goes on along the minus strand of JAIRTO010000088.1, from coordinate 13,375 downwards.
TGACGACCAGCACCACTTCCGTGGGAGCCACCACGGAGGCGAACTGAGGGTTGGTTTCTCCTCTGACGTAGCTCAGCGTCAGAGGATGGACGGGATTCCAGGCCCGCTCCAGATCTTCCAAAGCCATTTTGATGACCTTGACTATCAATCTGGATTCGATGGGGGTGAAGTCGCGTCCTTCCACCTTGATGTAGCCCCGTCCGCTGCCGCCGAAAAAGCTGTCGACCAGGTTGAAGACCAGCTTCGTCTCGATGACCATGATGGCGTGTCCGCGCAACGGCTCGGCTTTGAAGAGGTGCAGGCTCGTGGGAACGGGCAGGGCCCTCATGAACTCGCCGAATTTGATCATGTCGATCGAAAACGCCGATATGTCGATGACCTTGCGCAGGGCGGTGGACATCGTCTGACGGAAGAAACGGGCGAAACGATCGTTTATGATCTCCAGCGTGGGCATGCGCCCTCTGATGATGCGATCCTGGTTGGTCAGGTCGTACCGGGTGATGCCCGTCTCGTCGGCGTTCTGGTCGGTTTCGGTCTCGACCTCGCCTCCCCCCATGCCCTTAAGTAGAGCGTCGACCTCGTCTTGGGTCAAAATTTTGGCCATGACTGCCCCTTGCCGTCAAAAGCTTACTGAATGATGAATTCGGAATACTTGACCTTGCTGACCTTGTTTTCGGTCATGTAAGTGTTGGCGATCCGAAGTATCTGGCTTCTGAGTCTTTCTTTGCCTTCCACCGTGGCCACGTCCTGGCTCGACAAGCTGGAAAGAAGCATCAGGATCTTGTCCTGGATGTCCGGCATTTTCCGGTTGAGCTCGTCCACGCCGGCCTGACCGTCGACTTCCATGCTGATGGAGACCTTCAGATATCGGCTTCGGCCCGAACTTTCGTTGAGGTTGGTGGAAAACGGCCTCAGATCCACCGTTTGCGGCCCCTCGAGGGCGGCGGTTTCCTCGCCGGCGGCCCCGGAAGCGGCCCCGTGGCCGCCGCCGGCCGCCGGAGCTTCGCCTTTGACGGGAGCGACGATGGGCTCTTCGCTGTCGGAGTCGTCGACGGGCGTCTCGTTCAAAAAGGCGTCGCCGGAGTCGGCCGAAGTCTGAACGGCGGGAGGAGACAAGAAGCGCATGGCCGCGAAGGCCCCGACTCCGCCAAGAACCATGGCCCCGACCACGATGAGAACAAGTTTCAATTTGCCGCCGCCCTTGGCCGGCGGGGCGGGAGCCTCGACGGACTTGGTCGCTGGAGCTTCGGCCTCAGCTTCGGGAGCTGGCTTTTTGGCTTCCTTAGTTTTCTTTTCAGCCATTTTATTCATCCTTTCCAGGAAGATCTAACCGGTTTGTAGATGACGATCTCCAAGCGGCTGTTTAAGGCCCCTTGCGCGGGATCCTTGGCCACTGGTCTCGAGCCGCCGAAGGAACCGAGCCTTAGGCGCGATTCGGGCAAGCCCGCGGAAACAAGATGTTCCATGACCACTTTGGATCGTCTAGTGGATAACGTGTAGGCCGCCGAACTGTCGCCGCCTTCCAAGTCGGAAAAAGGGTTGGTGTGGCAGTCGACGCTGACCGGCAGAGTCAAAGTGTTCAAAAGTTCGGCCAACCGGAGCAGCAAGACGGCGTTTTCCTCCCTCAGAACCGCGCCGCCTTCGGGAAACAGGACGGATTTGTCCCAGCGGATGACCATGCCTCGCTCGTCTTTCACGATGGAGACGGAATCGGAAACTTCGCGCTCCAGACGCTGGTAATCGGGAGTGTTGATCGGATCCAGCTGAAACATGGCGGCCAGGATCTCGTCTTGGTCCAGACTGACGTCGGGAGGCAAATCGTCGACGTTCTCCGCCACGGCCGTCACGTAAGAAACCAGGAGCGGATTGGAGAAGCCGAGATGTCCCGGCCCCTGAAGCGAAATGGAAGAATTGGACGCCTGCTCCGGGTCGTCGATCTCGGCGAGACTGCCGGGCTCCAAAGCGGTGATGGATATGATCATGACGAAAAACGTCAATAAAAGAGTCACCATATCCGAAAAGGTCAGCATCCAGGCGGTGGGGTCAATGCCCGAGCCGTCGTCCGACGAGCGTCTGGCCATCAGTAGACCTCCGTTTCTTCGCCGGGGAGCTGAGGCAAAGGAAATTCGAACCCTTGAAAGTCGAAGCTCCGCTCCAGATTTTCAAGATTGCGAAGAGCTCCGGCCCTGGTGGCCTCGTAGTCCAAAACGAGATCCACCCGATTGTTTTTGGCCCGGTTGGCCGGGGAGTTGTTGGCCGCGATAGGCTTGGTCCCGGCGTAGCCGTAGGCGGACAAAAGGTTTATGTCCAGGCCGCCCTCAGAGACGAAGAACTCCAAAACGGCCACGGCCCGGTCGACCGAAATGTCCCAGTTGTCGAGACCTTCGACGATTGAGGGCAGGTTGTCGGTGTGGCCTTCCACATATATGGGGATGCTGGCCGACCGCATGATGCGGCAGAAGGCCAAAAGCACCCGCCTGGCTTCCTCGTCGAGAACGGACGAGCCGGGGGCGAACAGAAGATTGGCCGACAGACTGATGATCCGCTGCCCCTTGTTGTGGATTATCCTGGCCCCGCCTTCCATGAGATCCGGCGCCAAGAGAGCTCTGACCCGGGCCATCTCTTGATCGGAGACGGAGACGACGACGGAAGGATCGCCGATGGACGGCAGATCCGAAGAGATCCCCGTTTCGCTCCCGATGGCCGCGAAACCGCCGGAAAATAGGCCGAAGGTGTTGTAGACCGATTCGACGACCTTATTGTGCTTGATCTCGTCATAATTGGCCTTGGAGGTCAACATGATGAAAAAAGTCAAAATAATGAGCACCATCGAAGTGAACAGAACCATGGTCGTGTCCTGCTTCGGGACGTCGTTTTGGTCGAACCTGCCCATGGCGTCACCTGAAGGCGGAAATGCGGGCGGAAGGAGGAATGAAAGCGTGGAGCTTCTGCTCGATGATGCGCGGATTGTCTCCGCGGCACAGAGCCAGAATGCCTTGAACGATCAGTTCCTTCACCATGGTTTCGGCCCGGGAGCGAGCCCGAAGTTTGCCGCTGATGGGAATGAAGACCACGTTGGCCAGGATGGCCCCGTAAAAGGTGGTCACCAAAGCCACGCTCATGGCCGGGCCGATGGCGGACGGGTCGTCCATCTGCTGGAGCATGGAAATCAGACCGATCAGAGTGCCCAACATGCCGAAGGCCGGCGAAAAGGCCCCCATGGCCTGAAAAATGTCGGCGCCCAGACGGTGACGGGATTCTTGAAAGGAAATCTCCGTCTCCAGTATGTCCACGATGGCTTGAGGCTCCAAACCGTCCACGGTCAATTGGAGGCCCTTTTGCAGAAACACGTCGTTGACGTCGGCGATGTCGTTTTCGAGGGAAAGCAGTCCTTCCTTCCGGGCCTTGGCCGAGAAAGTTATGAACCCGGTGATGATGTCGGTGACGGTGGCGGTTCTGGTCACGAAGGCGTTTTTCAGAATAGAGACGGTATTCAGACAGTCGCGCAAGGGGTAGTTAATCATGGTGGCGCACGCCGTGCCGCCGACGACGATCAGGAGCGAAGGCAGATCCACGAAGGCCGTGACGCCCACGCCCATGTTGATGGAGATGACCAAAAGGCCTATGGAGGAGAGAATACCGACTATTGTTGCGACATCCATGGGTTCACCTTGCCAGGGCTCGGTTTGAGACTTGAGAAGAAAAAACGTCTCGGAAAGCTCCCATGAAAAACTCTAGCAAATTATGTGCCTGATTTTAGAAATGGTTCAGGTTTTTATTGAAGAAGGCTAAAAAATTCAACTAGTCTCCGAGCATGTCGCTCATTCAATTAGCTAAAAGCAGCGCTCAGAAAAACGCAAAAACGTCTAAAACGCTATATTAAACCTCAATAATTATTTTTATCGTATAAATATAATTAAAACCGATTTTGTCTTGCTTCTGGATAGACAAACACTTTAGCAAAAAAACTGAGAGCGCCAAAAGCTCTAAACGATGCCAGTCTCAAATTTTGGCGCAACCCATTATAGAGATTCTATCACGCGGCAGTCTTGTTTTCAACCTATGTCATAATCTCATCTTAAAGACTATATTATATAAACAATAACATCATGCTATGCATATAAAAACGTCTCAAAGAAAATATAGATTATTTATGAATAATATATAAATATGTTAAAATTTATAATTTATTAATCTATAAAATATATTATATACATATTTATAAAACTAAATTACAAAGTTACAGAAATAAAATCAAATAAAAATACACGTCAGAATGTATTTAAATCTTTTTAGATTAATTTTACATGCCGCCAAACGGTCTGCGGCGGTAATGTTCTTATCAGAGAAACAAAAACCTCAACCAACGACTGAGGAACCAACGGCAGCGGAAACCGAAAAACAAAAACTGCAGCCAAGGCGCGCCTAAACTCAGCCGACAGCCGACCAGTCAAAACCGCAACCAAGGCTCGCAAAAATGCAGTCGACAGCCGGCAGGTCAAAACTGCCGCCAAGGCGCGCAAAAATGCAGTCGACAGCCGACGGGTCAAAACTGCCGCCAAGGCTCGCCGAAATCCAGCCGGCCTGCAAAAAAAACTGAGCGAGCGCCATACGACCATTTCGGTCATTGGCGCCGCCTCCTGAACGAGCGACCAAAACATGGCCGCGAATTTTCGATGAACGTCGACTGACCCCCAAGCCAAGACGCTCAACCTGGCGGTTATTTCCGGTCTGAAGCCGAGGCGAGGAAAAGGAGGATAGTCAATAAACAATTGCAGCGCCAAAAACGGCCAGAGATTCGCCCTACGAATTTTTCTTTCCCTTGACGCTTTTTGTCCTGTCGACAGCGCCGATCGGCTATCATTTTTTGATGACTTGGGGTATAATTGTGCGGCAAAGGGCAGGACTTAAAACCATTTTTGGCCATTTGTCGGCCTTTATTTTGCCCCAACGACGACGCCTGACCGAACAGTCGTCTGAGGCGGCGCCGCCATCTTCGCCAGAATGACGCCTCTTTCGCTTCTTCTCAAGCCGAGGCGGACTTTATTTCGCTCATTTTTTTCGCGTATTGCTTTCCTTATTCTTCCTTTGCAGTTCTCTTCAGCTTTACGCCCTTTTCGCGCGCATTCGTTTTTAGTTTTTCGAGAGATGTTTTCGAAAACTTGCGACAAAAAAATTCCTCCAGGTCAAGTTGGCGCGACATTATTTAGAAACAAAATTAAGAACCCAAACTATTATTGACCATAAAACGTTTCAAGACAATTCGACGATAATAACGATAAGACATATGCGTTAATCGCTTACTGTTTTATATGTTGTAAACACTTTTTCATAACCTCAATAAAACTATTTTTAGAAGGGAATATTTAGGTAATTTCAATGAAAAAATTGCCTCTAGGTATTTTTACCTTCGATAAGGTCATGAACGGGAATTTCCTATACGTAGATAAATCGAAATATATCTATGAATTAGCCCGGTACGACCAACCCCTGTTGCTCTCTCGCCCCCATAATTTCGGCAAGACTCTTTTGCTCAGCGCCGTCAAAAGTTTTTTCTTGGGCAAAAAGGAACAATTCAAAGGGCTTTGGGTCGAAAAACAGGATTACGACTGGAAACCTCACCAAATCATCCATCTGGACATGAGCAGGGTGAACACGGCCAGTCTGATCGACATGAAGCATTCCCTGTCCACCAACGTGGCCAAAATAGTCAAAGCGGCCAATTTCAAAATGAGAGGCCGCAGCGCCTCGGAAATCTTGCACAACTTCATAGACGACTTGCGCCGAATGTACAATGAGCGGGTCGTTCTTTTGATAGACGAATACGAAACGCCCATCATCAACAACATTTTCCTGCCTCAAAAACTGCCCTTCGTCTTCGGCGAGTTGTCCAAATTTTACTCAGTCATCGAAAAAGCCAAAGAATCTCTGCGCTTCACTCTGCTCACCGGCGTGGAGCGCTTCCCTCCTCGAGCCCTGTTTTCCGGCGCCCCTTCCTTGCGGGACGTCACCTTCGACCCAAAATTCACCAGCATTTGCGGTCTGACGATCGGGGAGCTCGACCAGCACTTCCAAGAATACATGGAAGCGACTTTGAGTTTTTTAAAGGAAGAAAACCTTCTTGACGAAGAGAGCGGACTCGCGGAACTGCGCTCCGACATCATCGACTGGTACGGCGGCTATTCCTGGGACGGCAAAACCAGGCTCATCAGCCCGTTCTTTCTTCTGCATTTTTTCCGGGCCAAGGAATTCAACAATTTTTGGCATACGGCCAAGACGCCGACCAAACTGATCAAGCTGGTCCACCGGCACAAGCTGGCTTTCGGTCTTTTCGACAAATCTCTTTCCATCACTCCGGAAACGAGCGTCATCGATCACGCCAACCTTCTGCCCATCCCGGTCTTGTTTCAGACCGGCTATCTGACCGTCAAATCCGTCACCCGACAGGAAGACCGCCTCAAATACAACCTCGTGATTCCCAATTTCGCCAGCCGCTGGCTCCTGTTCGTCTATCTGATGGCCAGACAGTTTCACTGCAAGCCAGGTCAGCTATGGTCCGAAATGGATCAAATACTGAGGGCTCTGAAGAACAGAGACGCCAAAATAACGGCCTTGGCTTTCAAAAGGCTTCTGGCCTCTTTCGACCAACAGACGATCAAGCCTTTTTCCACGCATTATCGCCAGGTGTTTCTCTACGCCATGTCCATTCTGGGGCAGCCCCTGTGGGCCGACGGACCGACCGGTCAGGGTCTGGTCAACGGCTTGTTCAAAGGTCCCGGCAACGTCTTTTACGTCATTCAAATGAGCTTCCTGAAGCTGCCCGAGTCGTCTGCGGCTTCCGCCAAAACGGATTCTCAGGCGGGCGAAGAATGGGAATTCGGCCAAAATCAGTTCGAAATGGCGGAGAACGAACTTGAGGACGAAGCCCGAGCCTCGCTTCTTCGGCTGGACGAGTTCAACTACGTCGAAACGCTCCATAATCAGGGCCAAGAAGTGGTCAAAGCAGCCATCGTCGTTCAAAGCGACTCCGCCGTCAAGGTTCTCTTTGAAGAAGTCGACTGAAGCGGCATTTCCGCCCATGACCCTATTTTGAGGGAACGCCTTTTCATTTTGAATTTTTTAGTCTTTTCAGTTTTTCATGTTTTTAGTGTTTTTAGTGTTCAGCTTTTTAATTTTCAGATTATAGTTTTCAGATTTTTTGTTTTTCCTGCGCCTTTTTCGTCCCAAAATTATGGGCTAACAGTCGTTAGTCGTCGGACCTTAAGGAAGACGCGCCTCCGGCCAGCCCCAAACCTTTGGCGATTCAAGTCGCTGTAGAGGCGATTGACAGTCAGATTTAAAAAAAAAACCAAAAATTTTGATCCGCCGTCCATAGTCGCTCGGAGGGAACGCCCGTTCGCAAGAAAAAAACGGCCGACGGGAGCCAAGGGCCGAAAACGACGGGCCGGAAAACGACGACATCCGCCTGCAGAGCCCTCCATTTCAACTTTGTCGTCGGGAAAAAAAGATTCGTCGTTGACGAAGAGCAATTCGTCATACATGCATCATATTTGTTTTTTCCCTTTGTCGCCAAAACTCCGCCGTCTTGGCAAAAAAAGTTGAACGGTTCAGGCGGCCGGGCCAAACCGGCGAAAATAGACGAAAGACTTGAAATTTCTTCGCCTCTGGGGGATCCCGGAAATCCAAAGGCGACATTAGAAGCGCGAAGACGCTTTTTTCCCTGTTTCGCATGGCCAGAAAAATCCGTCTGGCCGAAAGGCTGAATCGACATGTCATACCGCGAAGTCATTAAAACTGTCCAAGGCAGGGCGACCGTGGACGGGGCCGGAGTTCATCTGGTCAGAGTTCTGGGCGTGAAGACGGCCGAAGACTACGATCCCTGGCTCATGTTGGATTCCTTCGACAGCAAAGATCCCTCTCTTTACGAGGCGGGCTTTCCCTTTCATCCCCACAGAGGGATCGAGACCATCACCTATCTCATCGAAGGCGAGATGATCCATAGAGACAGTCTGGGCAATCAAGGAACCGTCAAATCCGGCGAAAGCCAATGGATGACGGCTGGCAGCGGCATCATGCATGAGGAAATGCCTCAGCCGAGTCCCCGCATGTTGGGAGCGCAGATCTGGCTGAACCTCCCCAAAGCGGAAAAAATGACCGCTCCCAATTATTTCGACATCAAAAAGGAAATGATCCCCGTCGTCGAAGAAAAAGACGCCACCGTCAGAGTCATCGCCGGCGACTACAAAGGGATCATGGGCGTCGACCCGCCTCACATAAAGGCGACCTTGTACGACGTGGAGCTGGGCCGGGGCGGACTCATCGAAATTGGCGGCAAGCCTGACGAGACCTGCTTCATCTTCCTGATCTTGGGAGGAGCGACGACAGGAGGCCGCGACATCCCGGAAAAGACCGCCGTCCTCTACGGTCCGGGAGACAGAATAGTCGTCGAGGCCAAACGCGAGCCGACCAGGTTTTTGTATTTTCAGGCCCCTCCCCTAAAAGAGCCCATCGCTTGGGGCGGCCCCATCGTCATGAACACTCAGAGCGAGCTGCGCGAAGCCTTCGAGGAGCTGGACAACGACACTTTCGTCAAACACGAAAGACCGTAAGCGATGAGTCAGTTTCTGGCTCGACGAAAGTCCGAGGCTTTCGGCTAAAGGGCGAGACGTCCTTTAGCCGACAAGACGATGAGGCTTTCAGGAGAATTGCTCCTGCGAAACAAAGGAACTGACTCTTTTTCCTAAAACGTCAAAGGCAGTTAGAATTTTTAAGCGGCTGAATCCTCCTGATTCAGCCGCTTTCAATTTAGGGGAAGCCAATATGCGCGTCAAGTTTTTTTATCCTGTGTCCGCCAATAGAGATATTCGTCCCAGGCCCGGCCGCGCCTGACTTCATTCATCCTCTACCTCTATCAACTCATGGATGGCGAGACTCTTCCCCGCTTTAACCTCATTGATTCTGCGACGTAATTCCGCCTGATTTTTCTCGCTGTAGAATGGATCGAAAATCTCAAAAGGGATTTTTCCCTGACGCAGAGCCTCACGCGCAAAAATATTGCAGGCGGCGGAAAGATCCATGCCTAAATCTTCAAACAACTTTTCGGCATTCTCTTTTACGTTTCTGTCAAGCCTGATAGTCACATTGATTGTATCTTTCATGACAAACTCCTCCACTCCATATTGTGGATTTATCAGGCCATTTTTTCAAGCGTATTTCAACGGCGAGCGCGAATCTAGTCGGAGCTTGGTCGGCGAGTTTTCGCGAAATGCGTTCAGATCAACTTTTTGATTGATCGATTGATTGATTGACTGGCTTCACGCGGTTGTTCCGGAACGCGGCCCTGTCGGGCAGCCGCCAAAAATTGCGAAGCTTCAGTCTCCTCAGTTTCGCTCCAAAATCATCGTCACCGGCCCGTCGTTGATCAGACTAACCTTCATATGCGCCGCGAAGCGGCCAAAGGCGACCGGAACTTTCTGGGCCAGAACTCGCCCCAAATATTCGTACAGCCGATTGGCCAACTCCGGAGGAGCCGCCAGGACGAAGCTTGGCCGCCGCCCCTTGCGACAGTCTCCCAGCAGAGTGAACTGGCTGACCAAAAGGATGGATCCGCCGACGTCAGCGACGGAGAGGTTCATTTTTCCGGCCTCATCGCCAAAAATCCTGAGTCCCAGCATTTTTTCGGCCGCCCAGTCGACTGTGGCCTCGTCGTCGCCTTGGGCCACTCCGACCAGGGCCAGCAACCCAGAGCCAATCTGCCCCGTCATTTCGCCATCCACCGTCACGCTGGCTTCCAAAACTCTTTGCAGAACTATTTTCACAAAAATCGCTCCCTTTGCGGCGAAGCTAGAGATTAAAGCCCGAATGGACTATTTGCTTGAAAAAAACGGAGCCTTTTTCGAAAACTCCAAATCTCCGTCAGACTGAAGGCGGAACGAAGCCGGCTGATGAGCCTTCAATCAGAATGACGCGGAGGAAGCGGCTGAATGGAGACAAAACGGCCAAGTCGCCGTCATGAGGAAATCTTCCGATACAAAGTGGCCAGACTTATGCCCAAAGCCCGGGCGGCCTTTTTTTTGCTTTCCTTCTGTCCGCTAAAATGTTCCAAAGCTCGGCGAATAGCCTGTTCTTCCACTTCGGACAAAGGAACGACGGCTTGGCCGGAGGCTTTAGAACCGATATTTGAGGAAACCCTGACGGAGCCTCCGCCGGGCGCTTGGCTCGTCGGCCTTGAATCTTGGAGCAAGTCTGAAGAAAGTCTTTCCGTCGGAACGCCGCGCCTTGATTCGCCCTCCGGCCTTTTTTTCCGAGGCGCGAGGACGTCGGAGCCTGGAGCCGCGAGGGAGAGATCTTGAGCATTGTCCCCGTTGGCCGCCGCCCAGGCCTGGATTATCTTTCTGGGCACGGAGGATTCGTTCAACGGTCCCCATTCGTGCATGTTGACCATGAATTCGATGCAATTTTCGAATTCGCGTATGTTGCCCGGCCAGTCGTAGACCATGAACATCGACAAAATGGCCGGGGTGAGTCTGGCCGGCGGCTTTTCGAAGCGGCGGCAGTAATGATCCAGAAAAAACTCGGCCAAAACCGGGATGTCTTCCCGGCGTTGTCGCAGCGGGGGAAGCTCCATGGGAATGACGTTGAGGCGATAGAAAAGGTCTTCCCGAAACATGCGCTGGGCGATCAAATTGGGCAGATCGTCGTTGGTGGCCGCCAAAACCCGGACGTCCACGCTGATGAGGCGATTGTCGCCCAAGCGGGTGAAACGCTTTTCCTGCAAAACCCGAAGAAGCTTGGCCTGCAGAAAAAGAGACATGGAGCTTATTTCATCCAAAAAAATGACCCCGGAGTCGGCCAGCTCGAATTTGCCCATCCGACCCGAAGAATTGGCCCCGGTGAAGGCGCCCCGGACATAGCCGAAAAGTTCGCTTTCCAATAGAGACTCCGGAATGGCCCCGCAGTTTATGGCCACGAACGGCTTGTCTCTTCTGGCGCTCTCGTCGTGAATGGCCCGAGCGAACATTTCCTTCCCCGTGCCGCTCTCGCCGGTGATGAGCACCGTGGAGGAAGTTTTGGCGATCTGACGCACCCTTTCCCGCAAAGCCCGGATGACCGAACTTACGCCGATGATGGAGGACAGGGCGGATCTTCCGGCATCGGCCCCGAGGGTCTGAGAGATCATCTGCAATCTGGGCATCGGTTCGGTCAGGAGCGCCTGACTAAAATCGTCGTCCGTCGAAGCCAAGGAGATTAACCGGCCGAAAACGATTTTCGTTTCTCCGCGCGCTTCCACCTCGTATTCGGTCAAATCGTTGAGCTTGTTGCCCGTGGCCTTGACGGCCACGGGCAAGCCGACCAGATCCGGAGCCAATCGGCTGAATTCCTCTCTAGCCGCCCGGTTCTGATATGTCGCCGACCCGTTCGCGCTGATGAGCATAAGTCCGTTGGTGTTGCCGTTGGTCGCCTCCAAAAGGGCGTCCAAGGTTCGCCTGGTCTTGACCGAGCGCCGGTTCGCTTCGACTTTCGCGGCGACGTCCGACGCCAGCTGCTCCAGAAAGGCGATGAAACTGAGCTTCTGGGAAAAAACTTTTTCCTTTTCCTCAGGACTGAAACAGACCAGCCCGATTATCCCCAAGGTTTCCCCGCCCAAGACTATGGGCGTGCATAGGTTCAACTGCTCGAAGCAATCGTTTTTTTTGCTGCACGGACCGCACAGCTCATGTTCGCGGGGATTCTCCACCAAAACGGTTCGACCGCTGGAAAGAGCGTTTTGATACACCGCGTCGGCCGGACCGATGGACTCGCCGAAGCCGTCGGCGTAAATGCCCGTTCCCGCCCATCTGATCATGTTCAGATCGACGATCTCCATGTTCACCCCGACCACCGAGCTCATGACCCGGCAAAAACGGTCTATGTCCGATGAGATGTTGTTCAGCATTTTCCTGATCGACGGATGTTTCTTCGCCATAATTCGCCGACGGACGGCCGGACGGTTTGGCGAGAGTTGGACGCTTCCCGATTATATATCCTGGGAAACGACATGCCAAGGAGCTCTGAGGCTCCAAAACGGAAAATGACGGCGAAAAAGATGATTTTTGACCATTTCCCGCCCCAAATGGACGAATCGCGCAAAATTATGGGAAAAAGATTGCAAGACTAATTTAAGTATAAACTGAAAGATTGATTGTAATCGCAAAAGAAGCGACGACGGAAAAGAGCAGAACGAGACTTCAGCGCCCTCGCTCTTGACAAATTCTAAATTTCCATATAATTTAGAGCAGAAGCGCAGGTTATTAAATTTTAAGGTCTGTCAAGCTCCAAATTTACACCAGGTGCAATGCATTATTAAACAAATAAATCAAATACTTCTTTGATTCATTGCGTTATACAGGATGATTTATCTTTTCATGCCCCTGTTATTTAATAATTTCTACACATTTATATCATACTTGCCTTAAGAAAAGCCATAAAAAAGAATCAATAACAAGAATCTAGACAGATGTTAGGAGTATTGCCCCGCGTTTAATTAAATTTTTTATTTCTTTATATTGCACATTATAAATTTTGTTTATTTTTTTAACAAAAAAAATTATAAATATTATGGAGAGTTTTAATAAATATTTATTTAACCAAACTTATTAGATATTTTATGCTGATAAACATACATTCATTCTATATTATTTTGTTGCAAATGAAAAATTTTGCACGTCAAATGCCATGTTTAGCTTGTTAATTTAGGCATAAACATCTATTCAAACGCAATTTGACCTGCGCCTTAATAGCCGACCATAGCTTGAACGGCGGCGCCAATCTGACGACAAGAGTCTTTTGACGGCGAATTCCTTTATGGCTTTTTTTAGGCCGTAAGATTTGGTCTGGGCAGGCCATAAGGAGCAATCATGCCTACAAATATAGTTGTCCGCCACCCTATGTCAGTGAGCTTGCTTAAAGCGCTTATGGAAGATCACCCGGAATTGAAAGCCAACTGGGTTTTCGACGCGAATGACAAAACAGTCGTCGTCGAAGGCGCCGACCGGCTGGCCATGACGGTCGAGAACGGACTCCTGGTCAGACTGGATTTGACGGATCCGGCTCTAAAGGGGGCTCTAAAGCTTTATGCCTCCTATGGTCTGGAACATCTTCACATAAATTGTCCTCAAGTGACGGAACTGGAAATAGAGTGTTTATGGGATCTTGCCTCTCTCAGCGTGGAAAACCTCTCTTTCTCCGGCCTTAGCGGCGAACTGTCCTTGGACGGGCTGCCCAAACTCTCTCACCTGCAAATTTCCAGATCCGGCTTGTCCGACCTCGCTCCTCTGAAGCATCTGTCTAGCCTAAAAACTCTTGATTTGAGCCACAACGCCATCCAATCGGCGGA
>JAIRTO010000060.1 GCA_031254895.1 Deltaproteobacteria bacterium | reverse complement strand
AGCCCCAGACTAAGGTTTGACTAAGGTTTGTCTGGAGGCCAGGGCAGCGTCTTGAAGACGGCTTCGGCTGTTCCGACCCTCAAACTTTACTCCGTCGCCGAACCAAAGTCTTTTCGCTTTTTGGTCAAGACGACTGTCGCGATCCCCTTTTCCATTGTATCACCTCCTTGCGGCTTCTCTCATTCTCCTCCACCTCTTGAGACTTCTCCTCCTGCCAAATTTCAAAATTCTCGCGAAGATCTCCGCTTTCGCCAAAAAATATCCTCTCCGGCCTTGCTCGATCATTCCGAAGGAACAAATAGGCCCATCTTAAAAACTTCAGACGACTTTACGGCGGAGATGACCGAAATTTCCTCCGAAAGAACTCTCCTCTAGAAATATTCAAGAATAGAGGCGAAAAAACGAGCCCTTGACAAAAAAACGTCTTCAGTCATAATTGTCAATTATTAATGTTGACGTTTCATATTAGTTTTCTGTCCAGGCTCAGTCGCTAATTTGCGTCTTATTTGTGCCAAATTTGCCCTTATGGGGGGAAATGCTCGAACCGACTTGAAGTCGACCCCGTTTTGGCCGGTCAGAAACAAAATCGAAAAACGCCGAACAAAGTTTTAAAAACGCTTCTGGTTCGACTTTGTTCGCCACGCCAGTCATGAAGGCTGTTTTCTCGCTTCTTCGAGAAAACGGCTTTTTTTTTGCCCTTATTTCGTCATTTGAGGTTGAAACATGCGCCATCATTTTTTTTCGTCAGCTTTGACGTTAGTCTTTTGTTTTCTCTTTTTGCCGCCTTGTCCATCTTTCGGTCAAAATCCGGTCTTGTCGAGCGAAAGCGCCGACTCTTTGGAGGAAATAGAGGTGAGCGCCAGGAATCGGCGCGAAGAGCTGCAGAGCACCACGGCGGTGATCGTGAACAACAAGGAGTTCTCCAATCGAATCATTCAAACCCCCTTGGAAGCGGTTCGATACATTCCCGGGATCAGTCTTGTCGGGTACAACGAAGGCGGAGTCCCCTGGGAAGTGAAAATCAGAGGGTTCACCGGAGGTCATTTCAGCGGCGTCTCCTTCACTCTGGACGGGGTTCAGCTAAACGGCCCCAACGGCAATTTCGACGCCAACTTCATAATGCCCCTGGAAATCGAGACAGTCGAGGTCGTCAAAGGGCCGTCGTCAGTTTATTTCGGCTTGAACGCCATGGGCGGCTCGGTGGCCTACTCCAGCATTAAAGAAGGCGATTTCACCCGCTTGCAGCTAAGATACGGCAGCTACGGCGACGCTCAGGCCGCCGGGATCCTGGCCAAAAAGGCGGGAAACTTCGACCACGTCTACGCCTTTCAAGTCAACCATGCGGAAGGATGGAGAGACAACTCCGCCGGGAACAAAAAAAACGTCTCGGCCCAATGGCAATACCATCCGACGGATCGCCTTGCTCTTGGCCTAAATGTTCGAGCTTATCAGCATCACTGGGATCAGGCCGGCTTTTTGTGGTCGAGAGAAAACGTCTCCCCGAGAACGGCTTATAACGACGACAACGGCGGCGAGGCCAGCCGTCAGTTCGTCAGACTCTCCGCCGCTTATCAGCTGTCCGAAGATTCAGAGCTTAATTTTCAAGGCTATTTCACCAAGCTCGATTTCACCAGATACCAGAGAGCCTACAGAAATCTTCTCTGGACAAACGGCAACGAAAACAACACTCAGTCGCGAAACATGGGGCTCAGAGCCGCCTACAGCTACCGCGGCGTCATAGGAGGCCGAGAGCTGGCGGCGGCTCTGGGCGTCGAATGGAGGCAAGAAAAACAAGAATTAGTCGAATGGAATTTTTTGCCCGGCGAGGGCAAAACCCGAGGAGCCGTGAACCGATCATGGAACAACGACGTCGACGCGCTGTCTCTTTTCGGAGAGGTCAATTACCAGATCCTCGAACCGCTGTGGGTAAGGCTCGGCCTGAGATACGACAGTTACGGAGGAGATCGTTCGAGTTTGGCGCCCGCTCTCCTCGACAACGTCAAAGCCAAAAGACGCGACGCCCTGAACCCAAAAATAGGCTTGTTGTACGCTCCTCTGACCAATCTAGAATTTTTCGCCAACTATGGCCAAACCAAAGATCTGCCTTCTCTAAGCGGCGGAGAATTCTTCACTAAACCGGAGGAGGAGATGCCCAAAAGCAGGCAGTTTGAAGTCGGCGTCAAGGCCGCCCCCGTCGACGGTCTGTCTTTGGGGCTGGCCGGGTTCCACATTGACACGAAAAACGATCTTTCCACCAACGTGGCCTTAGGACGGCTGGAAAACATAGGACAGACGAAGCGCTTCGGTTTGGAGTTTTCCGCTTCGGCCGACTGGGCCGACTATTGGCGGGCCGACGCGAACTACACTTGGCAGAAGGCCGTCTACAAGAACACCGTTAGGCGAATGGCCATCTCTCTTCCAAACAACGCTCGGTCAAACCTCAACTACGACGTCGACGGCCGACGACTGGACGACACGCCCAAACACATAGTCAACGCCAGGCTATCTTACGAGCCGCCCAGAGGTCTCGGCGGAAGAATCAGTTTTTGGTGGTATGGGGACATGGTCAGAAACGACTTGCCGCTGGATGTGCTGAATTCGATCGGCCGACCGGACTATCGCCTGGAAAAGCCGGACACGGCCAGCTTGGATCTCAGACTCGATTGGCGGTTCAACGAAACATATCGTCTGTCTCTGGACGTCATGAACGTCTTGGACAGGCGCAACATCGGCTTCGCCGCGCCGACGGCGATGGCCGACACCGGCTACGTCTATTCGCTCCAGCCCCCAAGAACCTTCTATCTCGGCCTGGAAGCCGATTGGCGATAAAGGAGACATAAAAATGAAAAAACTCTGCCCCTTCCGTCTCGCCGCCTCATTCCTGCTTGCGCTCTTGCTCTGGTCTTCGCCGAGCTTCGCCCACGACTTTTGGCTGTCGGAGCATTCAGCCCTGCCAGGTCAAAAAATGATTCTGACTTTGGGCTACGGTCACAACTTCCCCATTGGAGAAGAAATCCCCGCCGAGAATCTGGCTACCCGCTTTCAGCCCGTCACGCTGGCCGGCCCTTCCGGATCTTTTGTCCTGACGCAAGGCCAAGAAACGAAACTGCTCGTCGCCGACAAGCCGACGGAGCCCGGATTATACGTGGCTTCAGGCGCCACGACTCCTCTGTTTCTGACGCAAACCACTTCAGGCTGGGTCATCAAAGCCAAAAATGAAGTGGAAAATCCGGTGACCTCGAACCTCAGCGCCAAATACTCAAAAGCCATCATCAATGTGGGCGGAGGAAAAGGCGATCTTCTGGACAAGCCTGTCGGTCACAAACTGGAGTTCATCCCCTTGTCCGACCCGGCCGACTTAAAGCCAGGAGAAGCGTTTTCGGCCAAAGTGCTCTTTCAAGGGGAACCCCTAGCCGGAGCGACGGTGACCGCTCTGCCCGCCGGCCTGGAAGAGCCCGTTTTACAGGCGACTGCGGACTCTCTGGGCCTGGTCAGCCTGAAACTGGATCGCCCAGGCCTTTGGAGACTGATGACGGAGCATCTGATCGAATTCGAGGGCGACAAGACGAAGGCGGACAATGAACTGAACATAGCGACTCTGACCTTTAAAATTCCAGAATGACGCTTGGGCCCGTTAAAATTGGCGCAACCTTGCGCCTTGCCAAAAAAAACTCCTCCGCCTGAAGCTGACAATGACTTCAGACGGAGGGAAAGGCAAAGCCAATCGACCCAAAAACTCAAAGGAAACGCGGCAAAAATCTTCCCCGCCGATCTTACTGCAGGCCATATGAAGCTGCAGATTATCGACATTTTTATGAACGCCGCAAGGCCTCACGCGGTTTTCACAACCAAGCCCCTTGGCGAAGGCTTTTCGAGGTCGATAAATGCCTGCGCTAACAGCTGGGCTTCATCCTCCGGCCGAAAACTTGCCGCTAAAGGACATTTGTTGGCCAGTTTGGCGCGGGCGTTTTGCTCCCAAAACGGCCTCGACCTCGCCAAGGCCGACTAGATAGTCATCGAGCGAACGCCCGGCCGATCAGCGCCTCAGGACATTCGCGTCTTCATTTTGGCGTCCGCCATGTATTTGGCCAGCCGCGACAATTGTCATTTTTCGGTTTGCGCGCTTTGCGGAGGGCGATCATGACCTTTTGAATCCTCTTTGCCTCAGCGGCCAGATTGAGTTATGCTTATAAAGCGAGAAAGGAGGAGCCAATATGGTTACCTTGACTATACAGATAGATGAGCGGGTTCAGACGGAAGCGGCGGCGGTGTTGAACGCTCAGGGGCTGTCCGTTTCCGACGTCGTCCTGATGACTTTGCGGCAAATTGCCGCCGAAAAGCGTTTGCCGACCGCTTTGTCTCTTCCGGCCGAGCAAAGCGCTGAAGAGACAGCCCCGTCTCCTTCAGCTGACGACCTGACCGGGCTTCCCGCTTTCGGCAGGTGGGCTGACCGCGAAGAGATGGATAATCCGGCAAAATGGATCCAAAATCTGCGACCGGGACGTTATCGCGATTTTTGACGCCGACGTTCCAAAAGTGGTTCCGGCGCGGTCAACGCCAGGTAATTTGTAGATTATAAAAAAGCCTGAAGCGGCCTGGGATCCTCTTTTTAGCAACTTTTCCGTTACTCCGGCAGCTATCTGGCCGCCGCGAGATGACCGACGGAACCCGCCTTCGAAACTTCCTCTATGACGATCGCTTCCCTTTTGCCTGCAAACATAAGCGCTTCCTGAAGCGGCAAAGGTTGTCTGAAACACCGCATAGGACGCATCCGCTTCACCATGCCCAAATCCAAAAACAATGCCTTTAAAAATCCAATCATTTTGCCCCTCATATGACGGCGGCATTTCTTCTTGACGTTAACCTCATGGAAATATTTCAGATCATGTTTTAATGAGGGCAAAAGAATCGATCGCTTCATCAGAGCCGGGGACGGGTCTTCCCGCAAATGGAACTGCTGGAGGCGCCCTCCAAAGCGGCAACAGGGAGATTATGGTTGAACTCCAGAAGCGGAAAAACCCGGCCCATAAATCAACTCGAGAGCCTAAAAAGCCAGCCTATTGAAGCCGAACGGCAAACGAAGCCGCAACAGTCGGAGGCGGCGATGACAGAGCATGGCCGCTCCCGGCAGTCCAAAGGCTTCTTCGCTCGAAATCAGGGCATAATTATGGCGGAATAAAGCCACAAAAAGGTTGGACGTTTTTTCGGCCGCAGAAAATACGGTCGTTCGCGTTTCTAGCGCCATAAATGCCCGACCAATAACGGAGGCGGCCGTCGGCGCGCAAAAAAGGCTTAACGCGATGATTCTCAATCAAGCGGCAAACGCCAATCGGCATTAAGGGCCTTGGCCAAACGCTTGGCCATTTCCTTGCCCGCGGGCCGCCGTCCGTTTTCCATGCGGGAAAGATTCTGGACGCTGACGCCCGCCATTTCGGCCAATTGCTTCTGGGTAAATTTTCGCGGAAGCGCAAACCCCGGATGGAATGCCCCACATGATGATCAGGGAAGAGCTCTTCAATGGCCTGCCATTCCTTCTCAGGAGGCGCGGATGTCTCCACTGCGGCGTTCGCGGGATTTCTCGCGACGGAAGGAGCTTTCTTTTCCGGCTTGACTTCACGCCCCCAGCTTTAAAAGAGCCGCTTTCACTGTGGCCAGCCGCGCTTTATCGCAGACCACGCCCGAGAACCACGTTTTCAGCAAGGGCCTTTTTCGCGGGTTCCAACATAGATCACCCAAAACGGCTCCAAGGCCTGATGACCAGCACAGCCGACGGCCTTCCGTCAATAGAAATTCATAGCTTTTCAGAGACGGCATTGTTCAGGCTGTCGGAGAACTGTTCGGTCGCCGACAATTAAAGGTTCGGCAAGCCGGCTGTTTTTATTTTTTTAGCCAACATCAACTGGCAAGTTGCGGAGAAAAGGATGACGGCCAGCCAGGGCGTGGGATATATCCCGCTAAAAACGCATAGCCACAGGGAGACGAACAGGCAAAGCGCTCCAGCGCATTCAGCCAGAACGCATCGGCTGGCGGCGTTCAACAGCCGCCAGCCGATGCGCCTGTTCGATAATAGTCTTTTTATCTCCAGAAGTTGAAAAAAGACGGTCAAGGCGATAGCCGCCAGGGACAACCCCATGAAAATTTTGGGGACCAGGACCGCATCGGAAACGCGCCACAAGAAATCTTCCAGATTCATTATCTCGCCGACGCCATAACCATGAACGTCATTAGGCAGTTTAAGCCAGGGCAAAAAAAACAAGCCCGCCTGCGCATACGCCGCCACTGTCAGAAGTAGAGCGTATTTGGCAAATCCTCCTGACTTTTCGTCCGCCTTCTTGACCAGCGGCAGAACGGACGCCGTCAAAAGAAACGGCAGAACGAAAAAAATGACAATTGGGGCAAAATCGTCATAAAGCATATCGAGTTTGGCCAGGCAGACAATGGACGCCGCCGCGGGGACGGCGGACAACGCAAACCCGCTCCACTTCCTGCGCCTGGACACAAGAACGATTCCGACAGCTCCGACCAGCGCGGAAACGGCCATCATCGTTCCTGCAATAAAGTAGTCGCGGCGCTCCAATCCAGACATGACCAGGCCCGCGATGAACATGCCCAGGTAGTCAATATATGCGACCATGAGCGCAATATGGAACCACCGCGACACTTTGGCCGCCTTGGCTTCGTTTTTCGACATTTGCCTCCCCCCAATTTCACGGCTTCGCTAAATTAAACTGACAGCGCGCGCCAATATTTGAAGCGGCTTTTGGAAGAAGCCGTCGACGCCTCTTCGTTGCGTCATGCGCTCAGGCGGCCGATATGTGCCCCTGGATTATTCGTCTTTAATTTCACGCTGTCGCGCGTCAACAATCAGGGATTCTGATTCATGTGCCGCAGGTGGCCTCGCGCGGCCTCCGAACTCTGTTTCATGTGTTCAGCGCGTAGCCGGTCAAAATCCTCATTCATCTTCCTAAGCCAGGCATCCTGGTTTGCCGCCTGTTGCCCAGTCACCGAACCGCAACCAGAGACGAAGAGCAGAGCAACGAAAGCGAATCCTAATGAAAAGCGTCGAATCATGGCCATTTCTCCCGAAAATTGATCTGGCTGTCATTTTTTTGAGTTTCCATCGCCCTTTTTCAGACTTTCCCCTCCGCTTCGGCCTAAGCTTTCGCCGCCTTGACCCCCTTTAGGGCCAAGGCGCCCATTTGCCTGCCGTTTTCCATTATGGCCGAAATCTCCTGGCGAATTCCTTGGCGTCTTTCGATTTGCAACCGTCGCCTACTGTTTATGGGGCAGAAACGGAATAACGTTCCCGGTCAAGGCCAGAAAAGGCTTCTTCAAAAAAGGTTTTTCCGCCAAGCGAGTTTGCCGCCGTTACGTTGGCGTCCGCCAGGCATATGATCAGCAAGCCAACATGGCCCCTTGCCGAACGATAGGAATATTTTTCGCAAATAATAATTTTTGGCTTCGTTCAGGGTTTTGGCCAGCTCAAATATTTCTTCCTGACATAAGGAAAGATTTCTGACCCCAATATTTGGTTCGCCGGCTTCGTGGCCGCGGTCATCAACAATTATCAGGAATGGGCCACCGGCATCGCCGTCACCGGCCTCAAACCCTTGGTGGGTGAACTGACCGGCAACAATGTGGACGCCGGGCAACCCTTCGCCATCGCCGCCGCCATCATCGAAAAGGTCATGCTGATCATGAAGGATTTAGGTTTAACCGACATCGTCGAGGCGCTTCTCTACGTGGTCAGCATGATGGTCATCATCGTGGTCTTCATCCTCATCAGCGCCCTGATCATCGTGGTCACCTGCGAGTTCTACATCGTGGCCAACATCGGGGTGCTTCTGATCGGCCTGGGCGGCTCAAAAATCTTTGAGGATTATGCCGTCAACGTCATGCGCTACGTCCTCTCGGTAGCCGTAAAGCTCTTCGTCATGCAACTGGTGCTCAATATCGGCTACGCCATGCTGGCCTTGAACGATCTGGACGCTTCCATCGGTTCGACCCTGGACGCCATCAAATTCTCCGACCTCTTTTTCCTCATCGGCAAAGACCTGATCCTCCTGGCCCTGGCCAAGACTTTACCTGATACCTGCGCCGGCATCATCAGCGGCTCCATCATCGGCGGCGGCAACCCCCTGATCGCGGCCGGACGGAGCGCGGCGGCTATGGTGGCCGCCTCCCACTCCATCGCCAAAGCCGACCCGTCCTCCGAGGGTTTAGGGGCCAAAGGCTTTATGGAAACCGCCGGCGGCATGGCCAAGACCATGATGAGCGCCCGCCAGCAAGCGGCCATCGCCGGGAAGCCCGGCAGCATGGTCAATCAACTCAAATGCCAGGCCAACTCCATCAAGGCCCTGTCCGGCGGGGCTGATTCCGGAGGCGGGGCGGCGGCTTCTGGCGCCGCTGCTTCGTCAGCCGGAGCGGCTCCGTCATCAAATACCGCCCCCGCAAGCGGCTCGCAAAATTCCGCCGCACCCTCAGCGCCGAAACGCGGCCTTTTCGGCGGAGCCGTGGACATGCGCTCCCCCGAAGCCGCTTTGAGCCAAATGGCCAAAACCCAATCCCAACCGGCGGCCCAAACGCCACCGCCTCCCGACAACAAGGAAGAAAAGAATGACTGAAAAAACTCACAACCCCTATCTGGCCGGCCGCGAGGAATGGCTGGAACGCTATGGCGCCTACATTAAGGCCGCCGGGCAGTGGCGCTTGATCGCGGTAGCTTGCTTGGCCATTGCCCTGCCCGGCGCGGACATCGCCGGTTACGCCGGTTTCCACGACCAGGTGGACAACCACTATCTGCGCATCTTCGGCTCGGCCATTATGATGAGCCTGGTCACCGGCGGCATGAGTTACGCTGTGGATCAGGTCTCCAATACCAGTTCCGACTCCAACTCCACCAGCGTTCAGGACGACATGACCGCCGCCCTGGCCGCCCAGCTCGGCCAGACCACACTTCAGCTTTTGCAAAAGAACCTGAACATCAAGCCGACCCTG
>JAIRTO010000040.1 GCA_031254895.1 Deltaproteobacteria bacterium | reverse complement strand
CATAATATACTGATTTTATTCATATTTTTTCTTATGTTGTTGACATTGGATTCCAGACGCATGGCCGCTCGGCCGCGCCATCCGGCCGCGTCGTTCGCCTGTTTTTTTGGTTCGGTTTTTGCTCTATAGCGGAGAAATCAAGGAAGCGGAAATAGCCCCCGGCTGGACGGACGAAAAACCAGGCTGGAGAGCCCTCCAAACGCCGCCAAACGAACGACATTTCTCAAAAAGCCGAAAAATTTGCCGGACTTTTGGAAACCCCTCGGAAGGCGCCAAAAGGCCTCAAAGCTTGGCATGTCGATTGCATTCTAGGTTTTCGTCTTACTGGCCCCAAAAAGGCCGGTCAATCCGCGCCGAGCCATATGGCGACAGCGCGGCCCCACAAGGAGTTTTCTATGAAAAAGCTGGCCACAATATCGATAGGTTTTGTTTTGGCGATGGCTCTGGTCTCCGGCTGCGGTCCCAAACTCAGCCAACCCTCGACCCTGTCCAATCAGGAAGCGGCTTTGGTCAACCCTCCGGTGCAGACCTATCCCACTCCGGCCGTCAAGACGGAAGGATCCCTCTTCAGCGAAGACTCCCGGCCCAATCTATTTTCGGACATGAAAGCTCAGAGAGTCGGCGACATCATCACCATCAACATAGTGGAAACGAGTCGGGCCAATAAAACGGCCAACACCTCCACCCGACGCTCCAACAGTCTGGACGCCTCCATCGACAGCCTCTTCGGTCTGGAAGCCCCCGGGAAGCTGCCCACGCCCATGGGCATGAACCTGACCGGCGGCGTGTCCGGCGGCTACAACAGCCAGTTCTCCGGCTCCGGCAGCACCAGCCGAAACGAAAACATAACGGCGAAGATTTCGGCCAGAATAGTCCAGGTCCTCCCCAACGACAATCTGGTCGTCAGGGGCACCCAAGAGATTCTGGTCAACAACGAAAAACAGTACATCACCATTCAGGGCGTGGTTCGGCCGGCCGACGTGGCCACGGACAACACGGTTCTGTCCACCTATCTGGCCGACGCCAGGATCGAATACACCGGCAAGGGCGACCTGACCAACAAGCAGCGCGAAGGCTGGCTCTCCAGAGCCTTGGATAAAATCTGGCCCTTTTGACCGATAGGTCGGCGGAAGTGATGAAGTCGACCTGCCTCAGCCCCCTGTTTTCCGTCGAACCGCTCCGCCTTTTTGGCCCAAAAATTTTATTCCAGGCCCAAAAGGCAATTTACGAAAACCAAAAAACCGCGCCTTCGATTCCAGGCGAACGAAGCCCCAAAAAAGCCAACCGCAGGAGAACGAGCTCATGACCTCCCGGACAGTCGGACGCCCAAACCCTAATTCAGCTTTAAAGACGCTTCTGGTCGCCGGCCTGGTTCTGTTCTGCTTGGCTTCGGCGAAGCCGGCCGAGGCCATCAGGCTCAAGGAGCTGGCCACTTTCGAAGGGGTCAGAGTCAACCAAATAACCGGCTACGGCTTGGTCGTCGGTCTTAACGGAACAGGAGACAAGGATCAGACGGGCTTCACCCGCCAGAGCCTGGCCAACCTCTTGAAGCGCATGGACATCACCATCGCCCCGACCGCCTTGAAGGTCAAAAACGTGGCCGCCGTCATGGTCACGGCCGACCTGCCGCCCTTCGTCAAGCCCGGCACCAAAATCGACGTGCTCGTCTCTTCCATCGGCGACGCCACCTCCCTGCAGGGAGGCACCCTTCTGGTGACGGCCATGGAAGGCATGGACAATCAGATCTACGCCATCGCCCAAGGCCCCCTCTCGGTGGGCGGATTCGCCATCACCGGCCAGGCGGCCACCGTCCAGCGCAACCACCCCACTGTTGGCCGCATCGTCCAAGGGGGAACCGTGGAGCGGGAAGTCCCGATCCGCTGGCAAGGCAAAGAGAGCCTGACCGTCAAGCTCAGCCAGCCTGACTTCACCACGGCCGCCAGAGTGGCCGAAGCCATCAACGAAAGTCTCCCCGGCTCCGGGGCCAGGCCGCTGGACGCGGCCACGGTCGAACTGGCCGTGCCCATGAATTACCGGGAGAACCTGGCCGTCATGGTGGCCGAGCTGGAAAACGTGCCCGTGGAGCCGGACTCCATCGGCAAGGTCATCATCAACGAGCGGACCGGTTCGGTGGTCGTGGGCGAAAACGTCAAGCTCTCCACCGTGGCCGTGGCCCACGGCAATCTGTCCATCCAGATTAGAGAGGGCCAAGACGTCAGTCAGCCGGGCCCCTTCTCGGACGGCGAGACGGTGGTCACTCCGGAGACGGACATAAACGTGGAGGAAGGCGCCGACAATCTTCTTTTGATAGAGCGCTCCACCAACATCAACGACGTCGTCAAGGCCTTGAACGCCATCGGCGTCACCCCCAGAGATCTCATCACCATTTTTCAGCTCATTCAGGCGGCGGGCGCCTTGCACGGGGAGCTGGAAATAATATGACCATCGGACGGAATTTTCCGTCCGTCGAGGCGGTTTGCGGTGTCTGACCCTATTTTCGACATACCCGGCCATTCGATTCCGTCTCTGGTGACGGAACGGGCCGCCGGCGCCCAGGCCGCCTCCGGCGGACGCGGGAACATCGCCCCGGGCGGAACGGCGAGGCGACCCTACGGCGCGGCCGCCCTCTCGTCCAGCCGAACGACCCTTTCCGGCCGCGCGGGCGACAAAACCGGAATCCCGGTCTTCTCTCTGCCCGAAGAGACGCCCCAAAGCCCGTCCAAAGAGATCAACCCGGCGACCCTGTCCGCCCAGGCTCTTTTGGCGTCTTCAGCTCTTTCGGCCTCCTCGGCTCTTTCGTCCGTTCCGGCTTCTTCGGCCGCTCCGGCTTCTTCGTCCGCCTCGACGACGGCGCCCAGAGGGAGAGGGGACGTCGTCGCGACCATATCCGTCGAACAGCTGCGCCGGGGCGTGAACATGTCCGTCGGCCGCGAGGCGGGGGCCAAAACGGATCAGCTCGGTCAAACAGGTCAAATCGCGCCAATCGGTCAAAGGGAGCAAGGGATTCAAGATAATCAGGGGAGTCAAGAGGGTCAAGGGAATCAGGAGAATCTAGATGGACGGACGGACGAGACGGCCGATTCCGCCAGAAAACTGAATCTGCCCGCCAACGGGTCGGGCCACCCGCCCGCCAGCGGGCTGGCCAATCGTCCAGTCAGCGCCCTGACCGACGATCTGCCGGCCGGCTCCTTCGGGCGACGCTACCGCCCCGTGGCCGACGGGAGATTGGCCAACGCCTCCGAGCGGGTCAAGCACATGACCGACGAAGAAAAAATAGCCAAATTGAATCAGCTGAAAAAGTCCGCCGAAGAATATGAAGGACTTCTGCTGACCGAAATGATCAAAAGCATGCGCCAATCCCCCTTCGTCAAGACTCCCGGCGGAGACACCTACAGCGAGATCGCCGAAAAGCCCTTCACGGCGGCCATCACCGCCGCCGGAGGCTTGGGGCTGTCCCAGACCATCGTCAATCAGGTGGCCGCTCAGGAAGGCTTGGACGACCTTTTGGCCGCCCGCCCGGAAGTCATGGGTCCCGGCTGGCGCCAGAGGCTGGCCCCCAGCCAGATGCTCAAGCCCGGACCAAGAGCCGGGACGAAATCCGGCTCCTCCTGAGCCGAACCCGAGCGACGCCGCCAAAAGCCTTTTCTGGCCTTGTCCTTCCGGATAGGCCTCCGAGGGCCTCTCCAGACAGTCTGGATCTCCTGGACAGTCTGTCCAGCCGATCTGGCCCAAGCCGAAGATTTTCGGCGCCGCAACAAAAAAGTCATTCGAAAAAGCTTCGCCTATTGAGGCTTCGCCTATTGAGGCCTCGCCAGTGAGGAATCGCCTGTAAGGCCTCGCCTGCAAGAACCGCCTGTAAGGAACCTCCTGTGAAGAACCGCCTGTAAGGCATCATCTGTAAGGAATCGTTTGTAAGGAACCGCCTGTAAGGAATCGCCTGTAAGGAATCGAAGGAATCGCCTGTAAGGCGTCGCCTTTTTCGAATTTTGAAAAAATAGCCGACGACGCGTTTATCTATAAATTCGCCGTTTCAAAAAAAGCCCCAGCGAGACGAGGAAGCGTCATGGACATAACGGTCATTCAAAACTTAGCCGAACAGCTGGACGGACATCTGGAGCGCTATCAGTCGCTGATAGACTTTCTGGAACTGGAGCGCAAGTGTCTTCTGTCTCTGGACTTGGAAGGACTGATGGCCACCAGTCAGCATAAGGAGACCTTGGCCAGGAACATTCAGGACAGCATCAGCCG
>JAIRTO010000031.1 GCA_031254895.1 Deltaproteobacteria bacterium | reverse complement strand
TTGGGGGCTCCTTTTCAAATTTTACCCAGTTTTTTACCTTAAGAATCTGCGAAAGTAAAATATCCTATGAAGGCGCATGGGACATAAAAAAACCGAAAAGCCGTATGGATAGGGGCTTTCGGGTTGTTGTGAAAATATATGGAAAGGTATAAAAGTTAAAATGGCGGAGATGGTGGGATTCGAACCCACGTGTCGGCTCATCACCGACAAGACGATTTCGAGTCGCCCCCGTTACGACCACTTCGGTACATCTCCGCTGAGGCTCTCTGAGACCTTGCGGCAATTTTAACATCAACGGCGCGTTTGTGGAAGGGGCAATGCAAAAATCAGGACGAAAGCGTCAAAATTGACATGCGCCGCCGCTAGCGAGGAGGGCCTTATGGAGCGCCTTGACCTGAAAAAGGCTTACGCTTCGACATCTTCAGGTCTCCTCGGCAGGTGATTGCCAAAAACCGGAAAGCCGATTCGTTTTGGCAAAAAAAAGCGAAATATAAAGGCCGCTAGTTGGAATGCGCCTTATCCGACGGCGGAAAGACCAAAAAAGATTGCCTATTCCTTGAATTGGCAAGCCTCCGGAGAAGAAGCCCTAAAGCTAGTCTCTTGGCGCTTGCAGCATCAGGAATCCTGAGGAATCCGGCACATGGCTAATTTTTCGTTTGAGCCTCGTTTCGCTTGAACCACCGTCCAGGTATTTCCGTCCGGCATTTGGGACAATGGCCGACTCCGCTCAAGAGATCCAGTCTAAGGCCATAGGCTTTCCTCTCGACCAGTTTTTCGGAGCAGTTGGGGCAAATGGTGTCGGAATACCCCGAACCTTCGGCGTTTCCAATATAGACGTGCTTCAGTCCTTGGTCATGGCCGATCTCTCTGGCCCGTCGAAGGCTCTCTTCCGGCGTGACGGGAATGTCCTTCTGGAGATGTCTGGGGAAAAAGCGGCTGATGTGCCAAGGCAAGTCCGCCGACAGACCGGCCAGAAAACCGGACAGTTCGGCCAGCTCGCCGTCGGAGTCGTTCAATCCGGGGATAAGAAGAGTGGTGACTTCAACCCACATTCCCAGCGACAGGGCCAGTTCGATGTTGTCCGTCACGACTTTTAGGCTGCCTCCGGTGACTTCTTTGTAAAATTTCTCCGTAAAGCCCTTGAGATCGATATTTAGAGCGACTACGGCCGGTTGGAGCGACTTCATGACTTCAGGGGTCATGGAACCGTTGGTGACCCAGATGGAGTCCATTCCTGCCGCATAGACCTCATGGGCGACATCCAGAGCGAATTCGACAAAAACTGTCGGCTCGCTGTAGGTGAACGCGCAACTGTCGGCGTCTCTCGCCAGGGAAGCCATGGCCAGGGCGACGGAGAGACCGGGCTCGGAGAGGACTCCGGGCCAGTCCAGGCCGGGATGACTGAGGCCATTGTTCTGGCAGCCCCGGCAGCTAAGGTTGCAGCCTGGGGCGCCGAGAGAAAAGGTCGTCGTGCCCGGCCGAAAATGGTAAAGGGGCTTTTTTTCCACCGGATCTACGCCAATCGCTCCGACGAAGCCGTAATTCAGGCTGTAGAGCTCTCCCCCGAGATTTTTGCGGCCGAGGCAATAGCCTCGGCGGCCGTCGGGAATGACGCAGCCTCGAAAGCAGGCTTGGCACTTGACGGCTCTCTCGTCGTCCATGACTTGCCAAAACCAGGCCGGACGGCCATATTTCGATTTTTGGGTCATATTGCCTCTGAACGGACGCCAAAAAAATGCCAAAAAGAGCGCTTGCGCCGCCCGTCCGCGCCTTTGGTTTTGATTTTTTTTCGTCCAAGAATCCGGGATTCAAGCGACTTTGAGGCGTCGAATCGCCAAAAAACTGACGAAAATCGGAGGCGAGCATGAGCGTTTAGAATTCGGTGAACATGGTCGCCCCGATTTTCTCGCTTATGTCGTTGATGACCCAGTCCAAAGCTTCCGCTTCCTGGGTCTCCACCTGACCTTGAATTAAAGTGACCATATAGGTGCGGTAACTGTAGAAGCTTCTGGTTTTGGTTACCGAGCCGCCGGATTCCGGCGTGGTCAAGACGGCTTGGACGGCGACGGCGGCCGTGCGGCTGGAAGAGGCGGAAGGGGTGTCCCTATTGGAGGGGTTGATTTCGACGTCCCAAGAGCCGCTGCCTATGCGGACGGAGGTGATGGTCAACTTTAGGGTCGCCTCTGGATTGGTCGCGTCTATCACCAGTCCCTCCGTCCCGGATAGACGCTCTATGACCTTTTGAGTCAGCTCCGGGCCAAGTCTCCCGAATCGGCTCTGATTCTCCGCCACCGGTATCGACAGTCTGAGAGTTTCTCCCTTGAGATTGAGACGATAAGGAGAAGAATTGAGGGAGTAGCCGCAGCCGGACGGAGCCAGGAGACAGGCGAAGAGCAGGCTGAAGCCAAACGCGGTCAAAAGCCTTGATGGAACTAAAAGTTTATTTGGCATGGGTAATTTGATGATTATCCTTATGGACTTAAATTTAGGCGCTAAGAAAAGATAAGCTCAAAATGACGTTTAAATGTGACGAACCAGTTCGGCTCCCGCAAAACGCAGGGCCTTATCGGCCGCCTTCGTTTTCTTGGGGTCCATCGTTTTGGTCGGCTTTTCCGCTCCGGACGGGCGGTCGCCGCGCGTCTAAAGGCTTCTAGCGAGCCCTTACGAAGCCGTATTGCTCGTTTTCATCCAAAACCAGCTGCAAACCCTCTGAAGGCTCGCCTATCGGGAGCAGGGGATTTTTGGCTATGTTGCCGTCGACGTCTAGGTAGACAGTAACGCCCTTATGGCCGTCGGCGGAAACTTCCGCCAACCCGTGGTCGTAGAGGGAGATGCTGTCGTATTTTCCCATGTCGACGATTATTTCGCCTTTGCGGTTGACGACGCCTGACCCCACGTGCTGCCAACTGACGCCCCGCCCCGCCCGGTGATGCTCCACGACATGATAGCCCTTCGAGAACACGGCCAAGCCGTCGTTAAAATCGCCTATCAGGCCGGGAATGTTCGGCTCGATGATCCAGTTGCCCTGCATGTCCTGAACGCCGCATTTGTCGTAAGACAGGCAGAGCGACAGTTCAAAGGTCTCGCCGTAACGGTGAACCTGCCCGCGGACCGTGTTGCCGTCTAAGTTGAGTTTGGCTTCGGTCATGTTCGAATCCGCCACTTCGGGTATCACCAAAATCGTTTCGCCTTGCGGGTTGACGTATTCGTCCCTTCTTTCGCCGTCGGATCCCGTCGCGGTAACTCTGGCCAAGCCATTTCGGAAACTGAGGGCGCTAGAAAAGCGGCGCTCCATGGCCAGGGAGCCGTCAGGTTTGATGAACGTCCATAGGCTATTGCCCGAAGGATCCTCAGGCAACTCCACGACGGCCAGTCATTCGGAGAAAGCGATCGCGGAGCTGTAGCTTGGGGGAATTATCGCTTCTCCTTGCTCGTTCATGAAGCCATATAATTTTTTCCTTGACTCGGGCTCTCTTTGGTAAAAGCAGGCTCTTCCATCCGCAAACACAGGTTTGCCGTAGGGTTCAAAAAATGGGTTCCCGTCAAAATGAGGCTTATCGACATACTCGCCCAGCGAGACTATTTTCTGGCCGGAAGCGTCAATAAAGAACCAAGGGCCGTCCCAGCCAAGGGAAACCAGCGCCTTGCCGTTTTCAAAGGGAAAGGCATCGCGGAATTGCGGTTCAATGATCATCTCGCCTTGCGTGTTGATGTAGCCGTAGCTAGCGTCCAATTTGACTGCGGCCAGACCTTCGGAAAAAGACTTGGCTTCTTGAAAGACGACATTTTGGGGTTTGCCCAAAAATCTTTTTTTGGTGAAGGCGAAGGCCCCTTCCGGCGTTATAAAGTAGCAGTCGCCTATGTCGCAGCGGTTTCGTTCGCTCACGGCGGCAAACCCCTGACTAAAGGGGGCGGCATAGGCATAACGGGGAGGAATGACGACGTCTTCCTCCGTATAATACTTTCCGGAAAATTCCGCCAAGGCCCGGGCGGGAAACGCGGTGGCCGCGATGGCCGCGCACAGGCAAAAAAGAAAAACCGTCTGGCCTATGATGTTCATGCCTGTTCCGCCCCTCGTCGCTCATGACTGCCGTCATGACAAAACTAATGCTGTCAAAAAACGCATTGCGCGCCGACGCGACTCCTGTCGTCTTGCGCGACTCGAGGGCGGCGACGCCAGGGAGCGCTTTTTGTCTTTTTGTCTTTTTCTCTTTCTTGGGGCCGGGCTCTTTGGCTGGAATCCGCAAATCTCGACGCGGCGCCTTTCGGCCAAAGCCTGCGGCGACAAAAGCCGTCCTGGCGACTTGGCTGCAAGCGGCTTTCGACGGTTGAGCTCGTTATTCGCCGATTGGCCGCGAGGGGCTTCTGACGGCTGAGCTCGTTATTCGTCGATTGGCTGCGAGGGGCTTTCGACGGCTGAGCTCGTTTTTCGCTGATTGGCTGCGAGGAGCTTCCGACGGCTGAGCTCGTTATTCGTCGACCGATGGCGCCGTCCGCTCCAGATCGGCCAGCAATTTGTCGAGAACCCCGTTGATGAAGGAGGTGGAATCTTGATCTCCGAAATTTTTGGCGATTTCGATGGCCTCGTTGAGGCTGGCTTTGTTGGGAATGTCTTCTCGATAAAGCATTTCGAAATAGGCCAGCCGAATTAGGGCCAGATCGATCGGCGAAATGCGTCGGAGCGACCAGTTGGCCGAGGCTTTTTCGATGCCGGCGTCCAATTCCGGAAGCTTTCGGCAAGCGCCCAGAAAAAGTTCTTTGGCTTTCGGCCAAGCCAGAGCGAAGGTTTCCTGAGTCAGCTCCAGAGACAGCTCTTCGTCTTTTTCGGGCTCGAAGCTCTGTTCGAACAGAAAAACTATTTCTTCGGGCTTTTGACCGGATATCTGCAGCTGAAACATAAGTCGCATGGCCAGTTCCCTGTAGAGGCGACGGATGACGGACAGGGGCGGGGACTGTTCCACGAGACGACTCCTGAGGCGACGAATAAGTTGAGTTATTGAGAATTTGTTCGCCGATCGACTGATCGAAGGGTCGACGGGGCGAAGGGTCGATCCGAAAGATTAAGGGCTAAAGAGACCAGCCGAAAAAGGCCGGCCGAAAGGCGAAAAAGCTCTTATTTTTTAGCTTTTAATCACTTGATGAGCTTCAAAAGGGAGGCCATTTCCATGGCCGTCACGGCCGCTTCGAAACCTTTGTTGCCTGACTTCGTGCCGGCTCGGTTGATGGCCTGCTCCACCGTGTCGCAAGTCAGGACGCCATAGACGACGGGCACGGAGGTGGCCAAGGTCACTTGGGCCAGACCTTTGATCGATTCGGCGGCGATGTGGTCGAAATGAGGGGTGTCGCCTCTGATGATTGCGCCTAAAGCGATGATGGCGTCGTAATTCCCGGTTTTAGCCGCGGCTTGAACCGTCAGGGGCAGTTCGAAGGCGCCCGGCGTTTTGATGATCGTCAGCCTGTCGTCGTCGTCGCCGCCATGGCGGCGGAAGGCGTCGCAGGCGCCGGCCAGCAGACGGTCGGTGATGAAGCTGTTGAAGCGGCTGACCACGATGGCCAGCTTCAGGTCTTGGGCGTTGATCTGCCCTTCCAGAGTTTTGGTCATGACGGCACTGCTATCCTTTTAGATGATTGAGAAGATGGCCCATTTTATTGCATTTGGTTTCCATGTAGCGGTAATTTTCCGGCTTTGGAGGGATTTCGATCGGCACCCTCTCGACCACTTCCAGTCCGTAGCCGATCAAGGCGACCATTTTGGCGGGATTGTTGGTCATCAGGCGCATTTGCTTGACCCCGAGGTCTCTTAGGACCTGAGCCCCCAGACCGTAGTCGCGCAGATCTTCGGCGAAGCCCAAAGCGATGTTGGCTTCGACCGTGTCCGCTCCCTTGTCTTGAAGAGCGTAAGCCTTGATTTTGTTGATGAGGCCGATGCCCCGGCCTTCTTGAGGCACGTACAACAGAACGCCTCGGCCGGCTTTGGAGATCATCTTCAGGGATTCATGCAGCTGATCCCCGCAGTCGCAGCGCAGCGAGCCCAACGTGTCGCCGGTCAGGCACTGGGAGTGGACTCTGACCAAAAGGGGCTCGGGGCTGGACAGATCGCCCAAAGTCAAAGCCAGGTACTCCGAATCGTCGACCAAGGTGGTGTAGGCGTGAAGGTCGAACAGACCGAGTTCTGTGGGCAACGCCGTTTTGGCTTCCAGCTTGACCAGCTTTTCATGGCGCAGACGGTAGGCGATGAGATCGGCTATGGAGACGATCTTGAGATCGTGCTTTTTGGCGAATATTTCCAGATCCGGCATTCGGGCCATGGTGCCGTCTTCGTTCATGACTTCGCATATGACCCCGGAGGGATCCAAACCGGCCAAGCGGGAAAGATCCACCGAGCCTTCGGTCTGTCCCGTCCGCACCAGAACTCCGCCAGGTCTCGCCCGCAAAGGAAAGATGTGGCCGGGAATGACCAGGTCGTCCGGTTTGGCGTCTTCGGCCACCGCCGTCAGAATGGTTTTGGCCCTGTCGGCCGCCGAAATGCCCGTCGTAACTCCTACCCTGGCTTCGATGGAGACGGTGAAGGCCGTTTGAAAAGGAGAACGGTTGTCGGAGGACATCTGGGGCAACTTCAATTGATCTATTTTTTCGGCCGTCATGGTCAGACACACCAACCCTCTGGCGTGAGTGACCATGAAATTTATGGCTTCCGGCGTGGCGAGCCGGGCGGCCAGGAACAGATCTCCTTCGTTTTCCCTGTGTTCGTCGTCGACCAGAATGATCATCTTGCCGGCTTTGACGTCTGCCAAGGCTTCTTCAATGGTGGAGACGGGCATCGTGCTTTTGATCCTTTGCGCTTAGCTCCGTCGACGGAGCTAAGGGCGGTTTGAAGTTTTTCCTCATCACGGGGCGGCAAGGCCTTTTTCTGACGGCGCGACCGGAAAATGGCCCAAGGGATGGCGGCGGCGCGGCTTGGCGACCGAAAAAGGCGCCTGACGGCGAATCCTTTCGTCTTTTTGACGAAAGAAAGTCTGAAAAGTCCTGGCCGACTAAAGATTCGCTGAAGTGACCTTTTTTCGAAATAATATCATGGTTGACTTCTTTTTCAAAACGAGACCGGGCCAAAGTTTGCGGCCGGCCAAGCCTAGACGGAGGGCGACGTCGCCCTCTTGGCGTTTTGAAATTTTCTCGTCAAAATCGTCCTAATCGTCGGAACCGCCGCAGGCGTCTTCCTCTGCCGCCTCTTTTATGTCTTCTTCTTTTCGATTCCGCCAGGCGTTGACCAGAGAGTAGGCCTCAGTCCTGCTGAGGCCGAACTTTGCCGCGACGACGGCCGACGTTCGTTTGGCCGATCTCTCCTCTTTCCATATGGCGTCGAGCGTCGCGGCCATTTCCTCGTCGAGTCCCTCGCCGCTGGAAGAAGCGGCCCTTGGCCAAAATTTCGGGTTCTGGCCTGGCCGACTCCCGTCGTTCGCCGAGTCGCGCGGCTCGGCCAAAGCGTCTGCCGGCAGGCTTACGGAGGCCTTTAAAGGACCCAAAACCAAAGTAATTTCGCCCCGGCGGGGGCATCGAGAGACGTCGTCCAACAGTTCCGGCAGAGACGTCAAAAGGTATTCTTCATGGAGTTTGGTCATCTCTCGAGCTAGAAAGGCGGGTCTGGGCCCCAAAACGGCCAGAAGCTCCGCCAGGGCGCTCGTCAGCTTGTGAGGCGGGATGAAAAAAACCAGGGGATGGTCGAGGTTTTTGACCGCTTCCAATTCGGCGCGGCGACGAGCGGCCGTATGAGGCAGAAAGCCCAGAAAAGTGAAGCTTGAGGCCATGAACCCGGAGGCCGCCAAGGCGGTGATCACGGCCGAGGGGCCGGGCAGGGGGTGGACGGACAGTCCGGCCCCTCGGACGGCGGAGACGAGTCTGGCCCCGGGATCGCAGATGCCGGGGGCTCCGGCGTCGGAGAGCAGGGCGACCGAGCGGCCTTGGCCCAAAAAACTCAGCAGCTTGGGGGCCATCTTCAGGTGGTTGTCTTCCCTGTAACTCCAGAGAGGTTTTTTTAGGCCGAGGTAGGTCAGGATTTTCAAAGACCTGCGCGTGTCTTCAGCGGCGACGAGGTCGGCTCGGCGGAGGACGGAGACGAACCTTTCGCTCAAATCGCCCAAATTGCCCAAAGGACTGGGCAGGAGATGCAAGCCTGGCGGCAGCGGCTCTGCCGGCTCCGCCTCGGCTTGCCGCCGTATGGCCGGCTCTCCGGGAGTCGTCGGCGTCGCGTCGGGAAAAAAGTCGTTCGCTTTTGACCTGGCCATCTT
Organism: Deltaproteobacteria bacterium; assembly: GCA_031254895.1. Classification (GTDB taxonomy): domain Bacteria; phylum Desulfobacterota; class Desulfarculia; order Adiutricales; family Adiutricaceae; genus JAIRNQ01. The sequence continues at coordinate 2,842 of JAIRTO010000031.1, read as the reverse complement.
GGAGAGGGATTCTAGGTTATTTTCGGCCGCGAGCGCCGTCTTGGATAGGGATTCTAGGTCATTTTCGGCCGCGAGCGCCGCCTTGGAGGAGGACTCCGGGTTATTTTCGGCCGCTTTGGCCGTCTCGGCGATCGTTTCGTCAGGCGACCCTTCGGCGCCGAACCCGCCTTTCGCGTCCAGTCGGCAGGGCGACTCCGGAACCGGAGCTCGGCCTTTTTCAAGAAGGTCAGCCGCGCGAGCCGGGCGGCGGTCGGACTTCTCTGATCCGTCTTTTCTCTTCTGTTTGGCGGTTTGGGGGAAGGGACGGTTTTTGGGAGACTTCGCCGTCATGCTAAAAGAGCCTGGCCGCGCCCCTGTTGGCCGGGGACTTGGCTTGTTCAAGCGGCAGAACGCCCTTATAGGTCAATCGGTGAATGGGCGACGGGCCGAGTCGCTTCAGCGCGGCCAGATGCTCTTTCGTGCCGTAGCCTTTGTGTTTGGCGAAGCCGTAGTCGGGGAAGCGTTCGTGCTCTTGAAGCATGAGGTCGTCTCTGGTCACTTTGGCGATTATCGAGGCGGCGGCTATGCACAGGGATTTGCCGTCGCCTTTGACCACAGCCAGGACGGGACAAGAAACCGACGGAATCTTATTGCCGTCGGCCAAAGCGAGTTTCGGGGGGATGGGGATTTTCTCGAGGCCTTGGGCCATGGCCCGCATGGAGGCTCGGAGGGGATTCAAAAGGTCGACGTCTTGAGGGGACAGAACGGCCACGCCGATGTGCAGGGCCTTTTGGGTTATGAGCTCAAAAGCTTGGCGGCGCTCTTCATCTTTGAGCTTCTTGGAGTCCTGTATCAGAGGGCTGTCGAAGTCGTCCGGGAGGATGACGGCGGCGGCGACCAAGGGACCGGCCAAAGGGCCTCGCCCGGCTTCGTCCAGACCGGCCAGGGGACGCGCGTCGAAAGAGCGGTCGAACAGGGCCAGGGGAGAAAAAAAGCCGTCCTCGGCCAAATGGGCCGGGACGGCCGCCAGTCCGTCAAAGAGTCCTAAGGAAGCCTTTTTTTCCGCCGCTCCGGTTCTTGGCTTCCTGGCTCTCATGAGATCCTCAAAGCGTTGGGGGCCAAAACTGGCTAGAGTTTTGGCCCCGGCCAAAAAAGAAGTTTTTGTCGAACGAAAATTACTTGTTGTAATACTGATTTCTGGTCTTGACCTTGGCGGCCTTGCCTCTGAGTTTTCTCAGATAGTACAGGCGAGAGCGGCGAACCTTGCCTTCAGTGATTATCTCCACCTTGTCGATTATGGGCGAGTGAGTCGGAAAGATGCGTTCCACTCCAATGCCGTTGGAAATCTTGCGGACGGTGAAGCTGGAATCCATGGTTCCTTTCCGGCGCCGCAGGACGACCCCTTTGAAGACCTGAATCCTTTCCTTGTCGCCTTCCTTGATGCGCACATGGACGGCCACGGTGTCGCCGGCGCGAAAGGTGGGAAGATCGAAGCGCATCTGCTCGAAATTTATGCTGGCCAAAGCGTTGGCACTGGGGGCGAATTTGGCGTCCATAACGAAAAGCTCCTCGCATGACTCTAGGCAAAAACATTCCGCGACAATCCGCGATCGGGAAAGGACTACCCCTGACCGCAGCCTTACGGCAACTTTCGAGTATAATATAATCGGCTGCGGCGAGCAAGACTTTTTTTACAAAAAATTGCCGAAGCCAAAAGACGAACCGTTTCCGGCCTGACGCCGACCTGTGGCCCATGGACCGAGGACGGCTTTTTTTGGCTCCCTGGCGGAAGCTTTTTCGCTTTATTGTTCTTCTCTTTCGAAGCGGCGAAGGGAGCAACGCTCCAAGGGGCAGAGTCGGCAGTTATGGAATCCTTCCTGGGATTCGAAATAGAGGCCGGAACTGGAAACGTCGGGACTCATCCAACAGGATTCGCCCTGAAGGGTCACGCCCAACTGTTTTGGCGCCGGGCCAAGCAGCTTGAAGAGATCCTTTTGACCCGTCAGGGGCCAGGCCGGCAGGACGCCAGGGCTCATGGCCCCCAATTCCGGGATGCCGAAAAGTTCCTTCAATTTCTCTTCCAGTCTCCGTTCGGCTTCCTTTAGGGCCAGATAGCGGATGATGAAGGCGGCCGTCTTGTGTTTCGCCGGCAGTTTTTCCGCCCATTGGGCCAGTTCCTTGCCTTCGGTGGCCAGATAAGGGAACGCTCGGCCCAAGCCCGCCAAGTTTTTGGTCAAGACCGGATTGGTCAGGACGATGGGCCCTATTTTCGCCGAAATCCGATCGCCGTCTCCTTCGATTTCGAGCAAAGCCACCTGCCAAAAAGCGACGGGTTTGGCGATGGCCGCGGCTTCGTTCAAGAGCCCGTCGGCCAGGCGACGGAGATGTTTGACGTCGAAGGGAATCGGGCCGCCGATGGATTCCAGACGGCGCGGCAGCGTTATGTCGTCGATTATTCCGGAGCTGGTTCCGCAAATAATGTCTCCTTCAACTGACGAGGCTTGCTCCATATTTTCTCTCAGGTTTTTTGCGTCGGTCGGACGTCGGAAGCCCCAAATGCCCGCCGCTCGGTGACGGCGACTGGCGATTGGCCTTTATGGTTAAGGTTAATTGTTAATTCGTCTTAGGGTTTGGTCATGTCTTTTCGCGTCTTGAAACATCTTCAGTCGCCGGCTGCGGGCGGGTTTTTTTTGGCCGGTCGTCGGCGACGAATCGGCCAGGCCGATGCCCCAGGGCCTCTCCCGGCGTCGGCCATGTCCGCCTGAAGCCCCTTTGGTCTTCGGCCAGGCGGTTTTTGACGCGGAGATAGGCCAAGGCTTCTTCTCCGCAGTCGCCTTCAAGGCGCCTTCAAGGCGCCTGTTTG
>JAIRTO010000009.1 GCA_031254895.1 Deltaproteobacteria bacterium | reverse complement strand
CCGATAAAAAACAAAAATTGTCGCCCTAAACGAGGCTGTTTTTCCCCATGGACTCGTTTTTTCGTCGACGCTATTTTTCCAAGGGTTGTCAGGCTTCGCTCTATGGAAGTACAATAGCTGATCGGCCGTCTTCAGCGACGACATCCGGTTCCGTTTCGGCTATCTAACCGAAGGTCAAGCCGAGCCGACAAATCTCGGTCGCCCTTTGGCCTGTTCCTTCCGCAGCTTTCGTCCATCCGTCTTTTTCGTCTTTCGCCGCCGCTTTGCGGTCGGAAATACGTCGGTCTTTCGTCAAAAAAAAACCGTCCTCCGCCAAAGGTTCGCGTTTAAAAGCGCCTTTCGCCCATTCGATTGCGCCGCCAATGCCCTGCGGCTCCGTCAGGACGGCCAAAAAGATCGATCCGGTCGTCCGCAGCCCTGCGTTCGACCTGAAATTTTGCTTCATTCACTTATAATCAGAGGAGCTGTATCCCGTGAATTACGACATCAAAGATCCCAATCTGGCCGCTAAAGGCAACGACAGAATCGAATGGGCGGCCAAAAGCATGCCCGTGTTGGAGTTGATCAAAAAACGCTTCGCCGCAGAAAAGCCTCTGGCCGGCCTGAGGCTCGGCTTGTGCCTGCACGTGACCACGGAGACGGCCTCTCTGTGCCGAGCTTTGAAAGCGGGCGGCGGCGACGTCCACGTCTGCGCCTCCAACCCTCTGTCCTCTCAGGACGACGTGGCGGCGGCTTTGGTCAAGCATGACCAGATCCCCGTCTACGCCATCAAAGGAGAGGACAACGAGACTTACTACAAGCACATTCGCGCCGTGTTGGACATAAAGCCCCAAATAACCATGGACGACGGAGCGGATCTCTTGTCCACCCTGCATTCGGAAAAGCCGGAGCTTTTGAAAGACGTCATCGGCGGCACTGAAGAAACGACTACCGGCGTCATCAGACTTCGAGCCATGGCGGCGGAAAAAGCCCTCAAGTACCCGGTGGTGGCCGTCAACGACGCCATGACCAAGCATCTTTTCGACAATCGCTACGGCACCGGACAAAGCACCATAGACGGAATCATCCGTTCCACGAACCGGCTAATAGCCGGCTCCGTCTTCGTCGTCGCCGGCTACGGCTGGTGCGGCCGGGGCGTGGCCAAACGGGCGGCCGGAATGGGCGCCAAGGTCATCGTGACCGAAATAGATCCCTTGAAGGCTCTCGAGGCCATCATGGACGGCTTCGAGGTTCTGCCCCTTAGCGCGGCGTCCAAAATCGGCGACTTTTTCGTCACCGTCACCGGCAACGTCAACGTCATAAGGCCAGAGCATTTCCAGTCCATGAAAGACGGCGCCATCGTCTGCAATTCCGGTCACTTCAACGTCGAATTGGATCTTGAAGGTTTGGAAAAAATCGCCAAAAGCAAAAGGACGGTCAGAGATTTCGTCGAAGAATACGTCCTGGCCGAAGGCCAGGCGATCTACATTCTTGGCGAAGGCCGCCTCGTTAATCTGGCCGCCGCCGAAGGGCACCCCTCCAGCGTCATGGACATGAGCTTCGCCAATCAAGCCCTAGCCGCAGAATACATCTACAAAAATAAAGGCGGTTTGCCCTTGAACGTCTTTCCCGTCCCCTTCGAAATCGACCATGAGATCGCCCGGCTCAAGCTTGACGCCATGGGCAGATCCATCGACAAACTGACCCCTGAACAGGAAACTTATCTGGCTTCCTGGAAGTCGGGCACCTGACCCCCAAATATATGGTCCATCGCCTCAGACTCCCTGTCCGCGAAAATCCGAACCGGCGATGGGCCGCCTTGGACGTGAAAAACGGCCGTTCGAAGCCGCTAATGGCTTCGAACGGACAAGAAAATAGGCTCCTTAGAGGAGCCCTTCGAACTTCCAGTTCCTCGTCGCGGTCAAGAACGGAAGACGCAAAAGCAAAAAGAGCCCGGGCTTTTTGTTCGCTTCTTTCGGCTCCTTGATCGCCTGAGGAAGAGCCTTCTTTCTTCCTTTCTTCTTTCTTCCTTTCTTCTTCTTTCTTCCTTTCTTTCTTCTCCCTCCTCCTCCTCCTCCTCCTCCTTCCTTCCTTCCTTCCTTCCTTCCTTCCTTCTTCTTCCTTCTTCCTTCTCGCCGGCGTCCTTGACGAAATCCCGCCGATCCGTCCCAAAACATGCTTCTGGACTACATTTTTTTGGCGGACAAACTAAACGGACAAACAATGCGACCAAACTATTGCGACCAAACCTTGCCGTCGCGTTATTCCAAATTAAGCCATAAAATATGAAGTCTATCGACGTCGTGGCCAGCCGTATGGACTGAACTGAACCGAACAGACTGAGACCGCCGTCGAAAGACGTTTTCGTCAGACTTTTCTTCCCCAAAAAACCCGAAGTAAATCGCCTGACGGCTTCTTCGACAAACGCCGATTCGTCGAGGCGAGCCTCGGATCGCCAAAATTTTAAATGTCTTGGTTAAAGGTGGTTTTTTCGTTATAATCAAATATTGAAAGCGTCGCTCTTTATAGGAGGGGATGAAATGTCGACATGGAAGCCTCCCTAAGCTTTGTCGGGCGAGGCTAAACATAGAATCTTCGCCTGGAGCCAGGTTGAAGCGCCTGTTTTTGGCGTTGACCAAGCCGTTCATCGCGCGTTCTGGCCTTTCGGCGCTTCAAAGGTTTCCCCAAATGGGCAAGAAACGCGTCGAGAAAAAATAGCCACGTCACCTATTTTTTTTCTTCAAAGAATCAAAGCAAAAAGGCCTTTTTTATTCATCAGCCTTGCGCGACATTCCATACGGAAACAAAATCGACTGCAGGGAGGAGACGAAATGGGCAAATATCTTAATCCGGGAAATAATGATTTACAGGAAATGTTGGCGTCCAGAACATTTGTGGACAAATCGGCCATCATCAGTCTCTTGAACCCGCGGATCGGCGTGAAAGACGACAAATTCCTCTGCGTTTCCCGAGCCAGGCGCTTCGGCAAAACTTGGACCGCCGACATGCTGACGGCCTACTACAGCCGAGGCTGCGATTCCCGGGCCTTGTTCGAAAAACTGGCCGTCGCCGCCGACCCGTCCTTCGCGGAGCATTTGAACGCCTACGACGTCGTTCATGTGAACATGGCCAATTTTTATCGAGCCGCTTACGGAGACTTGGGGCGAACTATACAAAATATCACT
>JAIRTO010000341.1 GCA_031254895.1 Deltaproteobacteria bacterium | reverse complement strand
TCAAGGGGAGAGAAAATGACGCGTCCAAAAACGTTTCTGCTCCGCTGAACGCAAAAGGCTCTACGCCGCGAGCGGCGTCCGTTGTTTTGTTTGCGGCTGACGGCTACGGTTTTTGGAGGGCGGCGAGCTTACGAGCGGCGAGCTTTAGAATGGCGATCTTACGGGCGACAAACTTGCAAGCGACGAACTTGCGGGCGACGAACTTGCGAGCGACGAACTTGCGGGCGACGCGCCTTCAAAAGGAGATCTTTCGAAAGGCGATCTTGAAATGGCGTTGAAGGGCAATATTGGGTTGGCTCTGAGTCGAAACGCGGCGTCGAAGGGGAACCGACAAGCGGGCGAAACAAGATGTCTTTGAAGGAAGCGAGCGTCACTTGGCTTTAGGCGAGCCGCTTTCGGGAGAAACGGAAGACTCCGACGCCTTCTCGGTCGATTTTGGAACCATAAGCTTGTCAATGTCCTTGCGCCGGATGCGCCAGTAGCCTCGCTCGCCTATGCGGAATCCAGGCACTTTGCCGTTCCTGACCATGGCTGACAACGTTTTTGGTCCGACGCCCAATAGCTTGGCCGCCTCGCCAACCGTCAGAACCTTTTCCGGATCGTTCATCAAATCCTCCAAATCCATCGTCCTCCAAATTTCATTTTCTTCAGGCCTACAAAACATTGCTTTCTTTTAACGTAATACTTTTGCCCATTTTTGTCAATTATTTATTTTTGCATTTGCCCGCCGACCATCTTAAGACATAACTTAGCTTAATGATTAGATTTTATGAATAAAAAAATCTGTTTTCGTCCGCCTGCCATGATTAACCCATAATAATTAAGTAGTTAAAAATTTGACAACTGCCATTCTAAGGCTCAAAAAAACGTGAAAAACATATCCGAAAATAAATCTTATCCGTGATATGCCATAGATTTCCTCTTCAAAAGAAATAATTTTATATCAACAATTGGTGATTAAAGGGAATTTGCTTTACTATCCGGGCAGACCTCAAGGGGCGATCCGCCCGAAGAACCGGCCCAACCTCAGCGAAGAAACAAACCTCAGCCGCAGACGAAGATTTGCTTAAAGTTTTTTCGAGTCCCAGCCGATAAGAAAGTTGAGTGGCGGCAATCGACTCCATTCTGTGGTCTGGAGGAATCAATATGTTAGTATCCAGCGATTTTTTGGGTTACCTGAACCGTAAAAAGGAAATTGAAAAGAAATCCGGTTCCTTGATCGAGGCGACTTTGAAAGCTTCTCCGGGAGGCAAGGAAAAAAGTCCTCCGGTGGATCAGACGACGAAAGGGACGAACAGGGCCAAACTGTCTGAAGACGTGGAATATCTCAACGAAAGATCCTCCACCGTCAACGTGGTTCTGTAGCTCGTCAAAGGGACAAAAAAACCCAATCGGAAAAATTAGCCCCGCTTGGCCGAGTCGCGTCTCGGACAAGCGGGGTTCGCGTTTTTCAGGACACGCGTCCAAAGAGACGGTTCTTTCGCCCATCCTGCCTTATTTGTCGTCTGGAAGTTCGATAGTCATCGAAAAGATCATCTTGTGGTCGGTAGCGTTAGAAGCGGAGGCGCTAGGGACGGAGGCGCGAAGGCGTTGTTGTCCCGCCCGTTTCATGAGGCAGGCATAAACGACAGCTTAATTTATGCATTTAAAAATTTTTGAATATGACGTTCTAGGCGAATATTTAGCCAAGAATATTTTTTTTCATCTTTTGAAGCTTTGCCGGTTCGGGGGGGGGCGTATGGGGGGTGGCGAGACTATCGAAGAAGGCGGATACTTGCCCTTTTTTGGTTTATTCCTGCGCCGCCGCAGGGTAAGCCGGCGACTGTCTTGACCAAGTTCGTCCGGCTGACGGAGAAGACGTTGACGCCCTGCCTGAACGGGAGCGTCAGTAAGTTCGTCAAACATGTTGGCCGTCATCTTGTTAAATGTCAATATTTTTAGACCTGAGCAATTGAGGCATTTTTGGCCGCCTTCTTTTGAGGCGCTGGTTTAAGTTTGAAGTCAATGATTTTATAGAAAAACCAGTTTCATTGTTTTCCATTTACTTTGAAACAGGCAATAGCGGCAAGACTAGAGCTTCCTTGACGACTACAGCCGCCATATGGCAAAGGCAGAACATCTTGTGATTAATTCGATTGGAGGGTAGCTTGGTGACAAGCGATAATGAGATGACTGTTTTAGAAAGAGAGAAGAATGCCTTGATTGAGGACTTCAAGCGGCGCAACCCTGAATTATTTGCTCAATATGAGGACATTATTGCTTTTGGTCGGGCGGAAGAGCGTCGGGCTGAAGAGCCTGCCAATGTTATTCCGATATCGGAGCAATCGCCGCCTTCCTTTGTCATAGAGCCTTTGAAATCTCGCCGCATAGGCGAAAAGACGTCGCCTATGAAGCAAAGTCGCTGCCAAACGGCGTTTCGTTTGGTTCGTCCCCGTCATTTTCCAAAGAAAGGGATCTTTTTTTCGATTTGATGAGCAGCTGACGGAAAAGGTCAACAGAATCCGAAAACTATTTCTTCTCTTCGACAATTTCTTATCGTCGACGCTATTGATGCGCCTGAACATTTCCGGCCAAAGCGCATTTTCACAGGCCATATTTCCGCGAGGCCAGGCAGCCGCCCTGGCTCCCCAAGGATTAATCATCGCTTCAAAAAAGGCGGACGACTAGTCTTCCGCCGTCATTTTCCAGAAGGACTTAGCGGCTTTGTCAGTTTTGAAGAAGTCTTTTCAGCTCGTCATCTTGCGAGATAATTTCGGCGAGTTCGAGCTGTCCTAACAAAGTCCGTCGCATCTCTTCGTCGGCTTGCCGAGCGACCGCCTTTAGCCACTTTTTGGCCTCAGACTTGTCCACAGGAACGCCGTCGCCTTGATGCAACACAATAGCCAAATTGAGTTGCGCACCCGCATAGCCCTGCTCGGCGGCTTTTCGGAACCATTCGGCCGCCTTGGCTTTGTCTTCCTGGACGCCTTCGCCTACATAACACAACAAGCCTGCATTATGTTGAGCCAGAACATTTCCTTGAAGAGCCGCCGCGCGATACCATTTGGCGGCTTCCGGGGCATTCTTGACGACGCCTTCCCCATTTTGAAGCATGAAAGCTAGCTGAAATTGCGCCTCCGCATCGCCAAGTTCTGCGGCCTTTCGGAACCATTCGACCGCCTCGGCTTTGTCTTGCGGGACGACGTCGCCTAAAAAATGAAACATGCCTTCATTAAATTGAGCCTGGGCATGTCCTTGAAGAGCCGCCGCGCGATTCCATTTGTAGGCTTCCGCAAAATTCTTGGCGACGCCTTCTCCATTTCGAAGAAAGTTAGCCAGACGAAATTGCGCCTCCGCCTCGCCTTGCTCGGCGGCTTTTCGGAACCATTCGACCGCCTGGGCTTTGTCTTGCGAGACGCCTTCGCCTGTAAAATACGACCAGCCTACAGCAAATTGAGCCCGGACATGTCCTTGAAGAGCCGCCTCGCGATTCCATTTGACGGCTTCCGCATGATTCTGGGCGACGCCTTCTCCATTATGAAGCAAGACGCCTAGATTATATTGAGCCTCCGCCTCGCCTTGTTCGGCTGCTTTTCGGAGCCATTCCGCCGCCTCGGCTTTGTCTTGCGGGACGCCGTCCCCTAAATAATACGACAAGCCTAACTGCAATTGAGCCCGGACATGTCCTTGAAGAGCCGCCGCGCGATACCATTTGGCGGCTTCCTCAGCATTCTTGGCGACGCCGTCTCCATTGGAAAGCATGGCGGCTATTTGAAATTGAGCGAGCGCCTCGCATTGTTCGGCGGCTTTTCGGCACCATTTGGCCGCCTCGCCTTTGTTTTGCGTGACGCCTTCTCCAAAATAATACGAAAAGCCCACATGATATTGAGCCAAGGGAAATCCTTGAAGAGCCGCCGCGCGATTCCATTTGTAGGCTTCCGCGACATTCTTGGCGACGCCATCTCCATTATAAAGCAAGGCCGCCAGATTATACTGAGCTAGCGCCTCGCCAAGTTCTGCGGCTTTTCGGAACCATTCGGCCGCCTTGGCTTTGTCTTGAGGGACGCCGTCGCCATTCGCCAGCATGATCGCCAATTGCGTTTGCGCAACCGAAACCCCTTGCTCGGCGGCTTTTCGGAGCCATTCAGCCGCCTTGGCCTTATCTTGAGGCGTTTCTTCACCTAAGATATGCGCTCGCGCCATCTGACGCTGACCCGCCGGATCCCCTTGAACGGCCGCCGCCTGGCTCCATTTGAGCGCTTCGACTTTGTCTTGAGGGACGCCGACGCCTTCATAAAACGCCTCGGCCAGAGAGCTTTGCGCCGGAGGCCAACCTTGCTCGGCGGCTTTCCGGAACCAGGCGGCGGCTTCGGCTTCATTCTGCGCGACCCCGTCGCCTGTCTTCAACAATAGGCCTAGATCGCATTGCGCCATCGGCACCCCTTGTTCAGCCGATTTTCTGTACCATTTGGCGGCTTCGACTTTATCTTGCGGGGCGATGAACCCATAATAAAGATGCCCGGCATAGAAGAATTGGGACTGGCCCAATCCTTGAAGGGCCGCCGCGCGAAACCATTCGAACGCTTCGACTCTATCCCTAGGGACGCCGTCGCCGGCCATCAGCATATAGGCCAAGTTATGCTGGGCGTAGCCATTTCCTTTGATCGCCGCTTTTCTGAACCATTTCGCCGCCTTCGCTTTATTCTGGGCAACCACGTCGCCCTTGAAATACAACAAGCCCAAGTAATATTGAGCCGGCGCATGTCCCAGTCCCGCCGACGCCAGATACCATTTGGCGGCCTCGACTTTGTCCATGGGGACGCCGTAGCCTTTCTCCAGCCGAAAAGCCAATTTTCCTTGAGCTATCGCATCCCCGAATTCGGCCGCTTTTCTTATCTGCTGGATCTCTCCGGCTTGGGACAACATGGACTTAAGTTCTTCAGGGATAATGTCGGTCACTTCGGCCGCCCAGCATTCTTTTTTGTCCGTCCCAATCCGCGTGCGCCACAATTTGGCCGCATCGGCAAGTTTGCGCGTCCCGCCTCGGCGAGACGAAACCGACATGTTCGAGATCTCCCGCAATTTAACATGCGCCTGCTCGGCCGTCTTAAGAAAACCCCCCATCTCCTCGACCATTTTTTTTGTCTCTTCGTCGCCGGAGGACATAATCTCGTCGAGGGCCGACAGGGCCGCAGGCAGACCTGATTCGACGGCTTGGCGCAGCCATTTGACCGCTTCGACCTTGTCCTGTAGAACGTTCACCCCCTTGTAATAATACCTGAAGAGCTTGAACTGGGCGTTGGCGTCTCCGCGTTTGGCGGAGTTTTTCAGACCCTCTTGAGAATATATCCTTTTTTTCATGTTTTTGGCGATCGCTCCAAGCCTCTTCGCGGGCAAATCGGCGGCGCGAAGATTTGATTGAAGTTAAAGGAGAACCATATCGCGGGCGCTCTGCCGCAGTAGGCATAAATCGGAAAAAACAAATAATCGGAATAATTATTGTGGATATCTCCAGTGCGGAGAATAACGCGAACGGAAAAATAGAAAAGAGATCGTCAAATCGCCAGGCATGGGCATCCCGATTGTTCCGTCAATTTGAATGTTCCGTCATTCAGAATGTTCCGTCTATCAGAATGTTCCGTCAATTCGATTGCGCCGACATGGACAGAACATGTTTCCTCATCTCTTCAAAGCTTTCGGCCATCTTCCGGCCTTGGCTCGCGGTCAAGCCGAAGGCGGCCGGATCGGCCGCTCCCGCTTCCATGGGGATGACTCGATGGTAATTTTTCCCCCCGGCCGTCCCGCGAAAACACCAAGTGGGCGTGAAGTTGAAGGGGCCCACTTTTCGGCGGCCGTCGGCGGTCAAAGTCAGCTCTCCCTCCAAAATGAGACCTATGTAAGTGTAAGGAAAAGGCTGGCCGCTCATGAAATTGCCCAAGCTGTACATGACCGCCTGCGCCGGGGAATCGCGGCTTTCTTCCGTCATGACGAAAGGCTGCACCACATGGGGGTGGTGGCCCAATATCAAGTCCGGTCCGACGAGACCAGTCTCCGGATCGCCGGCCAGAAGCTCGGCCACGAGCGACGTCTGATGACGGTTGGGCTTTCGCTCGTACTCGTTGCCGAAATGCAGGCTCAAAATGACGAAATCCGCCCCCATCTCTCTGACCAGCCTGAGATCGGCCAGTATCATCTCTTTGTCGATCAGCCCCAGCTTGTATTCCTCTCCGGGTTTGGGACCGGGGAAGCCGTTCAAGCCGTAAGTGTAAGCCAAAAGCCCTATCCTCACCCCATTGTAGACGCTGATCAGACGATTTTTCTTGTCCTCCTCGGACAGGTAGGCGCCGACGTATTCCAGTCCCGCCTCCTTGACGGCGTTTATGGTGCTCTCCAGCCCGGACCAGCCTCTGTCCATAGAGTGATTGTTGGTCAGGAGCATGGTCGTGAAGCCGACGCTCTTGAGATCGGCCGCCAATTGCTGCGGGGCGTTGAACATGGGATATCCGCTCAGCTTACGATCGTCTCCGGCCAAAGGATTTTCCAGGTTGGCCAAGACCAGATCCCCTTTTTCCAAAATAGGCTTGACGTACTGAAGATTGGGCCTGAAATCGTAGGTCGTCTTCCCCTTCCCGTCCGTGACGGAGGCGTACCGCCGGACGGTGTCGTGAATAAGGATGTCGCCGACGGCCGTCACTTTGACCGTGCAGTCGCGACCGAAGGGGACGGACGAAAGGGCCAGCGGAGCGTCGGAAAGCTCGTCGGCAGGCTCGACGGCAGTCTCCGTCGGCGGAACTGTCGCCGCTTCCAGCGTCGTCGTCGGAAGGTCGTCCTCCCTGACCGCCACAAAAACCGTCTCGGATGAGGCGACGGAGGAGAGAGACTCGGGCGAGCTTTGTTCAAGCGCACTTTGCTCAAGCGAACTTTGCTCCGGCGAACTTTGTTCCGGCGACTCGGCGCCGACATCCGGCGTTCGTTGAGAATCGGCGACGACAGCCTCGGCGGTCTGGCTCGCCGACGTCGGCTGAGCCGGCTGAGCCGACTGCGCCGGCTGAACGAGCGCCGACCCCATAAGCGTCGTCAAAAAAAGCAGGAAGAAAAAGGACGGACCAAAAAGACGCAAGCGGAGCTTCAAAGTCGTCGGGCCGCTAAGCGCGGGCGAGGAAGGTTTAAAAAAAGAAGGCATATGAAAAAACCTAAAAATCCCGATGGAACGGGCAACTGCAAAAAAAGGTGAACCAATTGATTGAATACGGCAAATATTCAATTCGACGAAGCCAGATAATAAACGAAACCAGAAAATAGACGAGGCTTGAAAACAGACGAAGCCAGAAAACAGACGAGACCTGAAAATCGACGTTGCGGAACGGAAAACTTGCGAACGGCGAAAGGACGCGCCCGGAATTGACGGGGGCGACTTTTGGCGGAGAGAATGACGATTCGTCCTATAGCCTGCCGAAGAATCTGACGAAGAACCTCACGAAAGTCCCAAGACTTTCGTTTTTCAATTAACGGAGAGAATGACGACTTCGGCCCCTAGAGCCTGCGAAAAGAGCCTCGCGAAAGCCCGAAAGACTTTCGTCTTTCAATCATTGGAGAGAAGGACGACTTCGGCCTCTTTAGCCTGCCAAAAGAGACTCGCGAAAGCCCGAAAGACTTCGTCTTTCAACCAACGGAGGCCATCTTTCCATGAGAACCGACCGACCCCGCTCGAAGCAGCCGAAGCTGACAGTCTCGACCGGACGGGTCTGGAAAGAACGAATCGGATTCGCCGACCGACGCTTCTGGCCAGCTTCTGGCCGGAAGCGCCGGCCGAGAAGTCGCCGCCCTATTCTTCCGGTCATATCCTTCCGGTCATATCCTTCTGGTCATATTCTTCCGGTCATACGCTTCCTATCTTATGCTTCCCGCTTTAACTTCCTGTCGTATCCTTCCTGTCTTGCGCTTCCCAGGTTAACGCTTCCGCTCTTTAGGCCCCGGAGTACCACAGCTTGGTTTCCAGCTCGCCGGTAAAACCGGCTTTCTTCACGGCCATGGCGTAGATCTCCAGCTGCTTGTCGTAGACCGGACTTGGGCTGGCTTTGGCCAGCTTGTAGTCGATGATGCGGCCCTGGCCTTTGTCGTTGACGTAAAACAGATCGATGACCCCGCCTAAATGGATGGGCCCGAAATTGTACTCGTCCCGATCTATGCGCAGCCAGAAAGGCCATTCGCGTCGGTAGAGCCTCCCCGCCTCCATCGTCTGCTTCAGCTCCTGACCGTAATCGCTCAATTGAAACCTCATCGCCTTGGAAGCCAAAAAGGCTATCTCCTCGTCTGAGGGCAAATAACCCTTCCAAGCCGCTTTTTCGCTGGCGAGAGCCCTGTAGCCCTGCTCGTCGAGGTCAAAGCTGGAAGCTTCCATCATGGCGTGAAAGATGACGCCCCTATGGGTCGGAGAAGTTGGGCCGTCTTTCGGACCGACCGGAGTGACGAAGGCGATCTCGTCCAAGGATTCGTTCATCCAGGCCATGCGATAAGCGTCGTCTATGGTGGGCGCTCCCTTTTTGAAGGCGGCGAAAATGCGGCAATACATGCTGACGCTCAGCTGAAAGAAGTCGCTGAGGCGAGCCGGCTTGACCATGGCCGGAAGGAACTCTCCCTCCGCCTCCTTGACCGGGTTGGACAAGATCTCGGGCAGATCTTCCGACATGTTCTCGGCCACGGGCTTGTCGCCTTCGTAACCGATTTCCGGCTCCAGAACGCTCGCGCATTCTTCAAAGCAATCGGAAGAAGTCAGAACGGAAAGCCAAGAATCGTTCGGATTTTTGGGCTTTTGCCCCAAGAAAACAAGGTGATCCCTGGCTCTGGTGGCCGCCACGTACAAGAGCCTTTTGTTCTCGGCCTTGGTGAAGGCCGACTCCTTGTCCTTGAACTGAGCGAACTCCGGAGGCTCCAGTTTCCTGTCCAGATGTTCGGACGGAAATTTGACCACGACCTGCCCTTCCTCGGAGATGACGAGGCCGCTGTTGTTGGGGGGGACTTGACTGTCGGCCTCAGGAATGAAGACGACGGGAAATTCGAGTCCCTTGGAGCGATGAACGGTCATGATGTTGATGGAGCCGGCGTCCACGATGCCGGTCAGGGAGTCGTCCTCCGACTCGCCCGTCTCCAGGCCGGAGGTCATCAGATCTTCGATGACGTCGGCGGCGCTTTCCGGGCGATACTGATCGCTGAAGGGGATGGTCTTGAGAAAGGCCATGAAATACTGGACGTTTCTGACCCTTTCGGGAGAGCCGCCGTCGCCGGCTATCAAAAGGGGAAGCAGATTGCGCTCCTCCACCATGCACTCGATTATCTCGCCCGGGGGGCGACGCAAAACGTAGGGCTTCAAGGTCAGGAGAAGCTGCCGCAGCCTGACCAGAACGCTTTCGTCAAAACTGTCCAGACCGGTCGGCCAGGGACGGCCTTCGTCCTGAAAATACCAAGAGAGGCTCCTTTTGGTCGGCTTGGGGGCTTCCGGCCAGATGAGGGCAGTTATGGTTTCTTCGGAAACGGGGCCTAAGGGTGAATTCAGAGCCCCGACCAGGTTGACGTCCGGTTCCCGGCCGCACATATAAAGGTAGGCCGAGGCCAAACCGGTCACTTCCGGGCTTTCGAAGAGATTCTGTCCCTTCAAGGTGTGGCAAGGAAAACCGGCTTCGGTTAAAGCTTCCTGATACACCTCCGAATAGCGGCGCCGTCTCAACAAAATGGCCACGTCGGAGGGGCGAGGCAGACGGGGCGGCCCCTCGGCTTCGCCGCCCTGGCCTTTGTCGGCCACCATGACGCCGGCTCGGCCGGAAAAGAGATCGTGCAGGTACGAAACCATCAAAGCCGCCTGAAACATGGGCGTCATGGTTCTCTTGGCGTCCTGGTCGGTTCCGGTCAGCCAGACGACGGAGCGGCCTTCGTAAAGCCTTTCTCTGACGGAGGTTTGGGGGGTGTATTTTTCCTCCAGAATTTGGGAGAAAAAGGCGTTGAAAAAATCGATCAGATGACTCTGGGAACGATAGTTGGAGTCCAGAACGAGCGATTCGCCCCCGCCTTGGGCCAAGGTCTCCGAAAAGACGTTCATGATGGCCGGTTCCGACCCCCGAAAACGATAGATGGATTGCTTCGGGTCTCCGACGACTTTCAGTTTGGGCGGCAAGTTGGCCCAATCCATGTTCGACCAGCTGAAGCCGTGGCCTTCGTTGGGAATGATCTGAGCCAGCAGATCGGCCTGGAGGCGATTGGTGTCCTGAAATTCGTCGACCATGATCAGGCGCCAACGGGCCGACTCCTCCGCCCGAACCCGAGGATAATTCTTCAAAAGATCCCTGGCCTTGGACAGGATGTCGTCGAAGCTGATCTGGCTGCGAGACGCGCGCTTCTTCCGAATCAGATCGGGAATCGCGTTGGCCAGCCTGACCAGGGCTTCAGTCAAAGGCGCCGTTTCCAGGGAAGATTGATAAAAAAGCAGCTTTTTGAAGGCGTCGTTGATTTCGGCCTTGTGGTTGTGAGTTCCCTTGCGGCGCAGACTGGAGAGCATGGCCACCAGCGGATCCGCTTCCATCAGAAACTTGGGCAGATCTTTTTCGTCGAGGGAGAAATTTTTGCCCGAAGCGGCTTTTTTGGCGACGCCCCGCCCGTTCGCCGATGGTTCGGCGGACGGTTTCCCGTTGGCCGAGGACGATCTGGCGGTCGCAGGTTCGGCGATGGACGACGATTCGGCGGACGAAGTCTGATTGAACGAATTGATGAAGCTCGACATCAGATGCGAGCCGAAAGAATCCAGGCCCGGCACCATGGTGTCGACGCTGGGCGCGGAACTGACCGTCTGATCGACTATGGCCTGCAAGGCTCTGACGCCTTCGGCGGGACGGGGATACTTCTTTTCGTCCAAATCGCCGCTTTCGAGATATTCGGCGGCCGAACGGACCGCCTTGACGAAGGCCTCGACCAGAGAGGCCAGAGGAGCCGAGGGTGGCTTGACCCCGCTCGTCAAGCCCTTCAAGCCCCAGGAAGACTGACGGATGAGGCATTGCATGAGCCAGTTGGAGATGGAGTAGCCCCTCTCTTTGGTCAGCGAAAGAACCCTCAGCAAAGTGGCCAGATCGGCGTTTTGGGCGTTCAGAAGATCTTTGAGGACTTCATCCAGGTCGTCGACCGGAGAGGCCGATTGATCCACGCTGACGGAGGAGGACAGAGAAGCCAGATACGAATAGTTCTTCACCAGCCCGAAGGCGTAGCTGTGGATGGTGCCTATCTGGGACTGGCCCAGACGCCTGATTTCCCTCTCCCACTGAGCGGCCGTTTTATCATCCCCGGCGTCGTTGGCCTCCCGAAGTCTTTTTCTCAACGCCTTGGACACTCTCTCGCTCATCTCGGCCGCCGCTTTCTCGCTGAAAGTCAGAGCCAGGACGTCGGTGATGGAATTTCGCTCCAAATCGTCTTCGATATAGCGGACAATATATTCGACCAATGTCCCTGTTTTGCCGCTGCCGGCCCCGGCCACCACGGAAAAGGTGGAACGGCTGGAGAGGACGGCTTTTTGAGATGAGTTGAATTCAGCGCACATGGGGAACATCCTCGGCTCGGAACTTATCGGCTCAAAAATTAAAAGGCTTGAAAAAACGGCGAACGAATCTGCGAAAGAAGCGGCTACCGCGTCGACAGAAGAATGCGGCGAACGAGGCCGTCTGGCGAGACGGCGAACGCGTCGAACGAACAACGCCGCGAACGAACAAGGCCGCAAACGAACAAGGCGGCGAACAAGGCAGAGAACGAACAAAGCCGCAAACGAACAAGGCGACGAACGAACAAAGCCGCAAACGAACAAGGCGACGAACGAATAAAGCCGCGAACGAACAAGGCAGCGAACGAACAAGACAGCGAACAAGGCCGCAAACGAGGCCCCAACAAAGACCGCCTGACGAGCCCGACCTTCGTTTTCGCGGCCAAAAGATATTTAGAATATTTAATTAATTGAAGCTGTCAGGCGCGCAAATGAACGAAAAAAACGAGCGAAGAAAAACAAAACGAAATATTCAGGGCCAAACGCGATTTTTCTTCGCTCACAAATCTTGCAGCGTGGGATGACAAAGCCGCAAAAAGGAGCAAAACTCGCAAGCGCCGTCATCTTCGGGCAGAGACAGATTGCCGGCTCGCAGGGTTTCCCAAAGTTCGGACAATTCTTCGACTTCGCCTTTTTCGATCAGAAGATGATCTTCGCCTTCTTTCGGGTCGACGAACTCGATGACGGCCTGCGGCTCGGCCTTGAAGTGCCGACCGGCGGCCAGCGCGTAGAGAAGCATGGGATAATGCCAGCCAGGCCGAAAGCCCTCGGCGGGCTTGTCGGCGGATTTGTAATACGAGCTGCGAGTTATCTTGTAGTCTCGCACCACCACGTGACCGCCCTGCCAGTCGATGCGATCGACCCGGCCTTTGAGATAAAAGGAGCCCGATGGGGTCTCGACTTCAAAGGGAGGAGCGGCGTGGCCTTGATTTGGCCCGAAGGACCACTCCAAAGCGGCGATGTTGACTCGGGCGATGTCCTTGTGCCGCTTCAGCCAAGCCAAAAGACAAGTCTCCAGCCTTTGAGTGACGGCTTCGAAGACGGGTTTCCGGCCGATGGGATTTCTGACGGAATGTCGAAGGGCCAGCTCCCAATAAATGTATTTCAGGCGGCTGGGACCAAAATTCTTGCTGTAATTGTTGGAGACGAGGGGAGACAGAAATCTCTCCAGAGATCTATGGACGATTTCCCCCTGGGCGGTGGAGGGCCAACTCTCCATAGGTCCGCCCCATGGCTTAAGGGAAAGGATGTGCTGATACCAGAACTTTCTGGGGCATTCGGCGAAGCTCTGCAAGGGGGCGATGGAGAGCAAAGGTTTGGAGTTGATAAAGTCATGAGTGGCCAGCCAGGACTCCATATGCTTGGGAGACAGAACCTTTAGACGCGTCTTCAGGCGATCGCGCCGGTCGCGGATGGACTTCCAGCGCTTGGCGGCTTCTTCGACGGGAACTCCGGACAACTCCAGAAAAACGTCCGGAGCGACTTCGGACGGCTCTTTGACGGCCAGAGTGAGCCACAATTCGCCGGGTTCGCAAACTTTTTCAGGCGGCGGCGGCAGAGGCCAGCCGAGCTTTTCTATTTTCAGAACCCCTTCCGGAAAGAGATTGATGACGCTTTCGACGATGGACGAAGGGAGAGCCGGCCTCTGATCTTCGGTCGTGCTCTGGAAAGAAATGAAGACTCGTCTAGTCTGGCCGATGGCCTGAGCCAGAATGTCCTCCTCGCGCTGGTAATTCTCGGCGGCGTTGGACCAGAGCCGTCGGCCCAGAGACGTCTCGGCCAGGGACTGAACCAGCTCCTCCGGCCACCAGCAGCCTTCGGCCCGAGCGGAAGGATAGACTTTTTCGTTCAAGCCCATCATGAACAAGGCGTCGAAGATGGCGCCGTGCAGGGCCGGATAGGACAAGACCCTGACGCCCATCGGCGGTCCGCCGGGGTCGGGGATGGGAGAGTCGTCCATGGCCCGACCCAGCCAAAGCTTGAAGGAATCCATGCTAATCGGCGGAGCGTGCTGACTGTTGACCAGGGAATCGAAAAGCCGGCCCAGACAATCGGCCATGCGCTGGATGGCCATATAGTCGGACTGGGTCTGGGCCCAGAAGGCGTGCTCGTAGCCCCCGGCCGGCGGCTCGGTCAGGAGAGTCCCCGGCCAGCCCAGGCCTCTGACGATGCTCTGCAGGCGATCCCGGAAAGACTTCCAGGTCTTGGCGGAAACGAGGGTCATCTCGGCCTGGTAGAGACGGTTGACCGCCTGATAAGCCGGGCGGAGCTTTTCCTTCAAGTCGAAGTCCGTAATCTTGTCGAAGTTGACCTTGAAGCCGCCGGAGGCCCGGTTGTCGGTGATGCCGATGTCGTTTAGATAAGGCCTTAAAGTGTCCCCCAAGTCGAAGTTGAAATAAGGCGACTCCAAAACCTTCAAGAGCCGCTTGAGCTCCCAATTGGAGCCCCAGAGGCTGAACAGATCCAGGAGAGCCGAGACCGCCGGGAAAGACGACAAAGGATTGCCCTGGCGGAAGCGCAGCATCAGGCGGAAGCGTCTGGACACGTCCTGAAGAGCCGGCAGATAGCTCTCCAGGCTCGGCACGCCGATGCCGATGTGGTGAGAGGGGACGCCTTCGAGGATCAGCTGTTTGATTTTGCGGCAGACCTCTTCCGCTTCGTGGTAGCGATAGGGCACGGAGAAGATGGAAATGTAGCCGGTCGGGTCGGGAGCCGGTCCTTTCGGCTTGGGGCCGAAAAGGTTTTCCGAGACGTAGCGCAGAGGTTCAGGGATGTGGGGCAGATCCGGATCGTCCTTTTCCGCCCAGGTCAGGTTGAGGCCTTTGGCCTGGCATTTTTCCATATCCCGCATCAGGCGAAGACGATGATATCCGGTCCCGGCCGGGATCTCTTCCTTCAAAAGCCAAGCCGGGGCGCGGAGCTTCAGCTCGACCCTCACTTGCGAGGCCAGGGCCTTTAGGAGCTCGGCCTCGAAAGGCGACAGCCTGTGCGAGCGGCAACAGTAGATGACTTCCACTTCGGCCAGGGACTTGAAATGTCGGCCGGCCAACAAGGCGTCCAAAACTTTGCGGCGACGGCTGAACTGATCGTCGCGATCGCCCAGCCAGGCGTCGTAGCGGCGGCCCAAAGACGCCAGAACGGCGGTCAAGTCCAGAGGAGCCAAAGTCTCCAGCGTCTCCCAAGAGACGCCGGCCAGCCTTAGGCGGTCCAGGCCGTCGGCGAGCTGGTCGGCCAGTTCGATGAGTCTGGCCGGCTCGAAATCGCCGGGAATGTTCAGCGGCTCCCAGATGTCCTGGGCGGCGCTGTTCATGGCCATGAGCCTGATCAGACTTTCCACCGGAGCCGGTCCGATTTCCATGGACAGCATGGTCTCCAGGCTATCGAAGGTCATCACCTTGTGGCCCATGACCACGTGGCGTTCCGCCAAAACCTCTTCGCCCAACTGAAAGTAAACCAGGATGTTGGGCACTATCATCAAGGCCCCAATGGCGAAATGCGAAGAGGAAAAGAGCGATTTCCAGTTGTTTTGCTGTTGGTGCATATGGCCCGTCGGCTTTTTGCGTCTGGTCAGGCGGACAAGTCGGCCTCGCCAGGAAGAAAGACCAGAAAAATGGTCACCGGCGGATGACCGGCGGCGGATAGGGTCAAGTGGTAACATTCGGAGCCGGAGGGTTTCCGGTCTCCCTCATGGACGATTAGAGGCTGGGGAGGATCGAACTCGGTCGTCAAGCCGTGCTCGGCCCAGTCGGAACAGGTTAGGCCGATGACCACGTTCAAAAACTCCCCTAAAACGTTTTCGACGCCGGTCTGTTCGGCGTCCAGAGAAAAGCCGACCCCTAGCTTGGCGGCTATGGCCGCCGCTATGTCCCCGGCGGCGCGCGAATTCTCGAAGGCGCAGACGAAAAATCCGGCCAAGGGCTTTTTCGAATCCGTCGTCCCCTTAAAATCCACCCGCACCCCGAGAGGAAAACGAGGCCCTTCGGACTCGTCGGCTTCGGAGATCTCCAGTCTGTCCGGGGCGAGGCCGCTCATGAGCTCGAAGACCTTGGCGGCATGTCGCCCTAAAAGTTCAGCGCAAGGAAAATACACGTTCGCTCCGTCGGCAAAGCCGTGATATGATGTTCAGAGACGGCCTGAACAAAAAAAGCTGAAAAAACCGTAAAAAGAACCAAAAGCGAGACCAAATTTTCGGTTTGGACGAAACCGAAAAACCGGCCAGAATCGGCCCCGCCTGGACGAAACGTCCGCCGATGGCGCGGTTCGGAGAAGCCGCAAACGGCGCGGCGATATGAGCTTTTGGAATAAAGACGATTTCGGAATGGCCGACCGTCGGTCAAAAAAAGCCAAAGTTTCGGCCAATAACCCTTAAATTCATTTTAGCTAAAAAAACAAACAAATTCAAGTGATTACAAGTAATACCCATAAAGACTTCATAAGTCATTTTTTTTCATTCTTTAAGATGATGATAATTCCTTATTAAACTATAAAAAAGTTATAATTGTTTTACAACATTTTTTATGTAATTATACAATAATAAAAATACTGCTAAGCTAATTTTTCATATATATAAATTATCTATATGAAAATAAAAGATAATCTTTAAATAGAAAATAAGCTTTAGGCCACTGGCTTATCGCTGAAGAAAAAATCTGTTTGGGCAAGCTGGCGAGGTTGAAGTCCAGCCAGGGCCAATCAAAAGACGGCGGAGGCCAAAAGCTCGGCCGTCGGAATAGCGACCGCCGGCGCGAAAGGTCATGACCAAAGGAGGTAAAGATCGATGAAGAAGATGACGGACGGGAA
>JAIRTO010000280.1 GCA_031254895.1 Deltaproteobacteria bacterium | reverse complement strand
CAAGGCGGTTCTCTCCTGAGAGGATTGCCCCCCGGAAGACGAGGCCGGAGAGATTTTGGCCGCAGAGAGCTTAGGCGGATGGATTAGGCGGATAGTTCTTGCGGAGAGAATTTTTGGCGAGCGATTTTGACAAGTCAGGAAAAAGACGATGGCCGCTTGACGCGCGGACTCGTTCGCGACAATAGAGGTTCCGGCGGAGGGCAAAGGAAGTGCTGAGTTACTTGAACGGGCCGCAGAGCGATCCTTTCCATTATATTTACAGCTCCAGAGGCTGGCTGACGGATTACGATCCCCCCGGACCTTTTCCTTTTTTCCTGAATCTTGAGCCCACCAACGCCTGTCAGCTGGACTGTCTGTTTTGTTCACGACAGATGTCCGAGCGGCCCCTCGGTCGTGTGGATCTCGGAACGGCCGCCGCCTTGATGGACGAGGTCGCTCGGCATCCGGGGACGGCGGTTCGGTTCACCGGCTGGGGCGAGCCTCTTTTGCATCCCCAGATAGACGAACTTGTCAAGATAGTTAAAGAAAGGGGCATTCCGCTCAAGATCTACACCAACGGTCTGGCTTTGACCGACGCGTTGACGGACGCCATCTTGGCTCTCGAGGTGGACGATCTGCAGTTTTCCATGCAAGGCTTGAACGAAAAGCAATATCTGTTCAACAGAGTTGGCGGCGACTACGAAAAGCTTTGCCGCAACATAGAGAGGGTCAGCCGGAAAAGGGGCGGCCAAAAAAAGCCTTTTCTAAGCATCCTCACTTCCGTCCTGGCCGACGAACTGGAGGAGGAAAGCCCGGAAGACTTTACGGCCAAATGGCTGGGGACAGTCGACAAGGTGGGCGTGGATCTGACCAATCTTAATTTCGTGAGGCATCTGGACCGATTGTCGCCCCATCTGGGCCGCCAATCGGCCGGTCTCAGGCGAGGCCGATGCGTGGACGTGTTCTTGGCTCTGGAAGTCAAATACGACGGCCTGATTCAGTATTGCGGCCAGGATTCCCGCAGCTTGCCCGAGCACGTCATAGGCCGGTTTCCCGAAATGACCCTATCTGAGGCCTGGTTGGGGGAGGCTATGGAAGAGCGGAGAAATAAAGTCGGTCGGGCCTTGGGCCACGAACAATTTCCGGTTTGTCGAAATTGCTATCACAACACCGACAAATACGACGCGTTCAAAAAAAGACTCTCCGGCGGTCAGGAGAACGGCCAGTGACCGAGAACGCCCGCAACAAGGCCACGGCCAAGGTCCTGGCCGGAACCCTCACCCTCATGGCCAGGGAGCTGGAAGGTCTGACCCCGCCCCTGAATCTGTGGACGGGAACGCTGACGGCTCCCTACATCAAAGAGACGGCCCTGGCCGTCAGCTACGGGGAATCCGCCGTGCTGTGGGTCAACGACAGCTACCCTTCTCAGGGGCTGATGCTGTGTCGGCCCCAACAACTGGAGTCGGATCTCTTGGGAGCGGGTTCCCTGCGTCTGACCGGACCGTGGATGGTGGATCTGGAGCCCGCTTCCCGCTGGGCCAAGGCCAAGTCGCTGGCCGCCAAGGCCAAAGTCCTGGCCGAACAGAGCCGCTGCCGCTTTTTGTCCATCAAGACTTGGCACGATCCGGCCGTTCTGCGCGGCCTCATCGACGGCGGCTTTCAGCTGGCCGAGATCATCGCCGTTTTTTCCGGGCCCCTGACGCCCGAAGACGCGAAGGACAAAAGCCGTCTGCGACCGGCCGGGGTGTCGTTCCGCAAACCCTTGTCCTGGGAGTTCGAAGGCTGGTTCGAGGCTTTCGAGGAGCTGTTTTACGACGGCCATTTGCTGCATGGGCCTTTTCTGGCCCCGGACTTTCAGATGAAGCTCTGGAAAGAGGTGGCTTTGCGGGAGCTCGCCGCCGGGAGTCCTTTCGTCTTTCTGTGGCAAGATCGTCCGGAAAAGCTTCTGGGCCTGGCCTGGGGCAGTCTCAAAGGGCCGGAAGCGTCTCTGTCGGCCATCCATGTCGTCGAAGGCCGACGCGGACAAGGGCTGGGGTCTTATCTGGCCGGAGCCCTCTTCAAGCAGATGAGCGTTAGAGGCGGTCGGGAAATCAGGGCCGAGACCTCCTCCTGGAATCTGCCGGCCCAGGCCCTCTATCGCTCTTTGGGGCTGAAAACCCGGGCCCCTTTGATCGCTCTTCATATGATGCTGGACGGGTGAAGCCGAAGAACGAGCCCCTCTTTGGCGATGGTTTCAATTTTATTTTCCGCCGACGGATTGGACGCCTATGACGAACGACGATCGCGCCGCAAGAGGCGACTTCAGACGCGGACAGGATTATCCGACGCTGGACGAAAAGCCTCCCTTTGCCCCCTCCGGAGGGCCTTCGGCCCCTTTTTCGCGGCCGCCTGACGGGCCTCTGGCTCCCCCTCCCCAGGCAGGAGCCCCTTGGCCGAATCCGTCGGCGCAGTCGCCGCCCCCCGATCTGGGGCCGAGCCTCCCGGAAAAGATCCCCCGCGAAAAATTGTCTCCCGGTTTGGTTTATTCCTCCAGTCTGTCCGTGCTGAGCCGTCGTTTGCCGTCGGCGCTGTATTTAGGCTTTCCGTCGTATGTCGCCGCCTTCGGCTCCGTCGTCGTCGCTTGGTTCAGAAGCGGGAGCACGTCGATTGTCGTGATGGGCATCTTGTTCTTCATTTTGGCGGCGGTTCTGGCCTTATGCCATCATTCTTCGACGGCGGACTTCGTCTATCGGCTCGAAAAAGACGGCCGCGACGTTCCGGTCAGGGGCAGCTTGATCAAAGGCTTGAATTGTTTGAGCGCCGTCGTGCCGATATCCGTGATTATCCTAGGTCTGAGCTCTATTCTCTTCGGAGTCGTGGCCTTCGTTTACGATTCTTCTGGCGATTCGGTCGGCGTGTCGCTGTTTTTCTTTTTTTCGCTCGTCGTGGCCTTCCTTCTGTTCCTCCTGTTTGAGCCTTTTTTGCTGGCCCTGGCTGTCTGCGGGGTCGAAAGACTGCCCGCTTTGGAATGTCTGAACCGAGCCTTCAACCTCTCTTCGGGTCAGAGATTGAGGATTTTCGCGGCTCTTCTGCCTTTGACGGGAGCGAGCGTTTTCGTCGGCTACCTGCTTGTCGCCAACGACATTGAAATGAGCGCCCGAAAACCTTTTTTTCTCTTGGTCATCGTCTTCCTGTACCTCTTCAGCACGGTCGCGTCCGTCATTCTGGCCGAGATCTACTGCCAGCTGCGGATAATCGGCGAAAGCCAGAAGATCGCCAAGGAGGCGGTCATTTTCGACCGAAGGTTTTAGTCACTCCCTACTTCTTTCTCCGGCGGCGGTTCTCTTGATTGGCGAAGCAAAATGGCCGAGTTGGCTGGCCAAGAGATAGGCTGGCCGAGATAGGTCAGCCGAAGAGGGGCCAGCCGAAGAGAGGCCGGCTGAAGATAGGTCAGCGGAAAACAGGCCCGCTGAGATAGGTCAGCGGAAGACAGGTCAGCCGAAGAGAGGCCGAAAGGTTCTGGTCCCCCGAACGCCCTCAGGGCCGTCAGAGCCGCAAGGCGGACGGCGCGACAGTTCGTCGCCAACGCGAAAAGATTTTTTAGCGATTCGGCCATATCCAGCGCGAGAAAACTATTGAAGTTTAGGCCAAAGGCCAAGCCAAAAGCGAATGCCGTCGGCTAGCCCGTTTTTGGCCAAAAAAAAGCGCCCTGACCGGCGACGATCAGAGCGCTTACCTATAGGTTTAAGTTAGGGT
>JAIRTO010000226.1 GCA_031254895.1 Deltaproteobacteria bacterium | reverse complement strand
CTCGATTTGAGCAGCTGTTCGTCGATCGAGGACATCTCTCCTCTCGCCGGTCTGACCAATCTTACGGAGCTTCATTTGTCGATCTATTTTTCCGTCGAGGACATCTCGCCTCTCGCTGGTCTGACCAATCTTTCTTATCTCGATTTGCGCGGCTGTTCGTCTCTCCGGAACATCTCGCCTCTCGCAGGTCTCGCCAATCTTTCTGAGCTCGTTCTTCCGTCCTATTCATTCCTCGAAGACATTTCGCCTCTCGCCGGTCTGACCAATCTTTCGTATCTCGATTTGAGCCGCTGTTCGTATCTCAAGGACATCTCGCCTCTCGCGGGTCTGACCAATCTTTCTGAGCTCGATTTGGCGTTCTGTTCATCCCTCAAGGACATCTCGCCTCTCGTCGGTCTGACCAATCTTTCGCATCTCGATTTGATCTGCTGTTCGCGCCTCGAGGACATCTCGCCTCTCGCCGGTCTGACCAATCTTTCGCATCTCGATTTGGGCGGCTGCTCGCCCCTCGAGGACATCTCGCCTCTCGCCGGTCTGACCAATCTTTCGCATCTCGATTTGAGCGACTGTTCGTCGCTCGAGGACATCTCGCCTCTCACGGGTCTGACCAATCTTTCGGAGCTTAATTTGAGATGCTGTTCGCGCCTCGAGGACATTTCGCCTCTCGCGGGTCTGACCAATCTTTCGGAGCTTAATTTGACCGGCTGTTCGTCCGCCGTGCAAAAACAGGAGCCCAGAATAAGGGCAAAAATAAAAAAGAAAGACTGAAGAAGTCCTTGGAGTCGAAACGGAACGAATTAAGCCAAGAGACGGCGTCAAAAGCGGCGACTTGGCCAGAAAGAGCTTCTGAACGGATCTTTCCGTGACGAAATGTCCTCCGTAATGGCGGTCTAAGGTCGAAGGACGACCGCTCCCTTTTTTCAAAAAGCTCATAAATCATGGCGGCATGAACGAACCAAAGGCGGCCCGGCCTTATTTTCTTCTCGGCTTCGGCGGCTGAAACCGCGACTTCGAATCCTTCCCCAAAAGTTTCGGCGTTCGATTGTTCAGCTCATTTTTTGTCTTTTTTCGCCTCAGTTTCATCGGCTTGTTCGCCTCTATGCCAAGACCTCTGACTGGCTGTCGGCGCGAAACTCGGCCGTTTCTAGCCGATAGTCGCCGGCAGGCGCCGGCAGTCGCCGGCAGGCGTGGACGCGGAAAAAGATCTTGTCTTCAAAGAGGCGGGAAGCGTCGACGACTTCCGCATAGCCTTTCAAAAATTCGGCGACAACGCCGGATGGAGTTTTGACATGTCCGATGATTTCGCCGCCGACGACGACGACTTCATTCCAATGGCCAGGGAAATGCCGATGATTCATGTCGCCGCCGCCGTCATCAAAGATGAACGGGATAGAATTTTGATATGTCGTAGAGGGCCAGGGGGCAGCTGCGAGCATCTCTGGGAGTTTCCAGGGGGCAAAAGAGAAGAGGGCGAGACTTTACGCGAGTGCCTGAAGCGCGAATGCGCCGAAGAGCTCGGGGCGACCGTTACGGTGGGCCAATTGCTGCTGGACGTGACGTTCAGCTACCCTGAACAAGAAGTCCATCTCGCTTTCTTCGAGGCCTCTTTGGTCGGCGGAGAGATTAAGAGTCTGGTTCACAGCGAAATAAGATGGATCGAGAAAGAGCTCCTTGGCGACTACGATTTCTGCCCGGCTGATCAAGGCCTTGTCGAGCGGCTTCAAAATTCGTAGTCGATGGAGAGACCGTGTTGAAGCCCATTGATTGATAGGGCTCAGAACTAAACTGTTTGACGAGAAGGGGGAGGGAAGCGCCCTAAGGATTTAGGCAATTGCTGAAATGAATGATACAATTTGGACAGATCACGCAATCTGAACAGGAGGACGCCATGAACCCCATCGCCGCTGAAGCCGTCATTACTGGCGATCATAAACTGAGCCTGAACACTGATCTGCCAAAGGACTGTCCCGTCGGCAAAGCCAAAGCAGCCGTCACGGTCGAACCCCAACAGGACGCGCCGGCCCCGGCCAACCGACTGGCGGAACTGCGCGGCCAGGGCAAAGGAAAGGTTTGGATGTC
Organism: Deltaproteobacteria bacterium; assembly: GCA_031254895.1. GTDB lineage: Bacteria > Desulfobacterota > Desulfarculia > Adiutricales > Adiutricaceae > JAIRNQ01. Next base: position 5,999 of record JAIRTO010000226.1, on the reverse strand, counting down.
GGATGACTTCGACGAGCCCTTGGAAGATTTCGCTGAGCATATGTAAGGCAACTTCTCCTTGCGGCCCATGCCCTCATTTGACGCTATGAAGACAAGCCCTTGCCGAGCGAGACGGTTAATCAAGACTTGGATGGCTCCCTTGAACCAGATTTTCGTCAGTCCGGCCAGCTTGCGGGAGATGCCCGTCAAGACGAGCATGGGCAAGATGAACTTTTCGCGGCCGATTCATGAAGCAATGTCGATCTGCGCGAAGGCCGGGGCCATAATGCTCCCCATAACTCCCGGCCATGCCCTGGCTGCGGCCAGTCTGCCTTGGCTCCATCGTGATCCTTTTGACCGCATGTTGATGGCCCGGGCCCAGCACGAAGACCTGACCCTGGCGAGCCGGGATAGCTTGTTCGCCTCTTGCGATCTGAAAATAATGCGGCGCCGCCAATAGCCTTCCTCAAACCTGGGAGCGGCTGCGGACGAACGCCGTTTCTTCATGTCTTCTCTTGATTTCCATATCTCCATTCCTTCCGATAAATTCTTACGTCCGCTTCCGCTCCCTGGCCGCTGGCGGGGCGGCCCCAACCAGCCAGCGACGGCGGCCAGGCGGGCCGGCGCAAATGCCGGCGCGTCTCTCTTATTTCTTGTCTCTTGAACTAAGGCGCGACGCTAAGGGCAATACTGTCAACTTTAGCGAGGAGTTGATTGTCAATGGCCTCATCTATGGATAATGCGCGCCTTTTGGCCAATTTTTTTGATTTAACGCCATGCTCCTTTTCCGGACGGGGAAATTGGACATCTTTTTTTCGCTCCCCTTGGATTCGCTTTTCCCGCGCCTCTGCGGCGCTTCGCCCCGGGCAAGCTCATTTTGGCAAACCATCCATGCTTTCATCCGGTCGGGCGGGGCGCCGGCCGCTAGCGGCAAAATCCTCTCAATCGCGCAGACGGCGCCTTTGAACGACATGTCATCAGGATCTTTTCGGCGCTTCAGAGCGGCTTCATGGATCAACTGTCTGACGGCGAAATGAGAGATGGGGAAGGCCCATATTTCTTGTCTGACCAGTTCAGGAGTTTGGCTGCCTAGCGGCGATTCGCCATGGAGAGCGGTTTTCCGGTTCTTTAAAAACCGTCTCGAATCCAAAAAGCGTTCATGATGCAAGGCCGCAAGCTCGTCCGCAGGACATTTATTAGCGCAAAAAACCGATAAAGTCCGAGAATCATGTCTGATTTTAACGCGACAAATATATTTTCAGCCCGTGAACTTGAACTTTCTGTCAAAATGTCCTAGTGCGCTTTCGCCTGCCCATATTAAATAAGCGCTTGACGAAATAGACCGTTTTTTTTATAATAATCGTTGGATCTTTTTTTGAGGAAAAAGGCCGTTACGCTCGAAAAGCCGCTTTTTTTCGTTCGGCTGCCCTCATTTTCGGCCCCAAAGGCTATCGATCGCCGAAAATTTCATTCTAGCCTGTTAGCCATTTTGTTCTTCCTATCCTTCCGGCCGCTTGAAAGAGCCGACCCGCCGGCTCATGTCGCAAGGCAGGCGAAAGTTGGTCCCCATATAATGCTTACCGACAGAGAAGTTGCGGCCACGCTCGAGATGCTCAAAAACGAGCGCCTCGACGTCAGGGCCATAACCCTCGGACTTTCTCTTTTTGACTGTCTGTCCGACGATCTTAGCCGTCTTTCGGCCAAGATTCTCGACAAGATCAGTCGTCACGCCGAAAAGCTGGTCAAGACCTGCGATCTGGTCGCCGAAAAGTACGGCATCCCCGTGGTCAACAAGAGGATCGCCGTTTCTCCCGTCAGCTCCCTGGCCGGTCCCTTCTCCCCGGCCCAGATGGTTAAGGTGGCCAAAGTTCTGGACAAGGCCGGACAGGAAGCCGGCGTCGATTTCGTCGGCGGCTTCGGCGCTCTGGTGGAAAAAGGCTTTTCCCGGGGCGACGCCTCTCTGATCGCTTCCATCCCCGAGGCCCTCTCCGAGACGGCCAGAGTTTGCTCCTCGGTCAACGTGGCTTCCAGCCGCGACGGCATAAACATGGACGCCGTCGCTCTCATGGGCGAGACCATCAAGAAAACGGCCGAACTGAGCCGCGATTCCGACGGCTTGGCTTGCGCCAAGCTGGTCGTCTTCGCCAACATCCCGCCGGACATGCCTTTCATGGCCGGGGCTTATCTTGGCTTGGGCGAACCGGACGCGGTCATCAACGTCGGCGTCTCCGGCCCCGGGGTGGTCAAGAAGGCCATCGACCGAGCCATGGAGCAAAGGCCTCGTCCCAGTTTGGGGCAGCTCAGCGAAGTCATCAAGCGCACGGCCTACAAGGTCACCCGCGTAGGCGAGCTCATCGGCCGCGAAGTGGCCTCGCTTCTGGCCTTGCCTTTCGGCGTCGTGGATCTTTCCCTGGCCCCGGCCCCGCAGGTGGGCGATTCGGTGGGCGAGATCTTCGGCTCGTTCGGCCTGAAAGCCATCGGCGTCCCCGGCTCCACGGCCGTTCTGGCCCTTTTGAACGACGCCGTCAAAAAAGGCGGAGCCTTCGCCTCCAGTCATGTCGGCGGGCTTTCCGGGGCCTTCATTCCCGTTTCCGAAGACTTGGGCATCGGCGCGGCCGCCTCCGCCGGCCATCTGAGCTTGGAAAAACTGGAGGCCCTAACGTCCGTATGTTCGGTCGGTCTGGACATGGTCTCTCTGCCGGGAGACACTTCGGCGGCCACTCTGTCGGCCCTGATCGCCGACGAGATGGCCATTGGCATGATCAATCACAAGACGACGGCGGCTCGGCTCATCCCCGTCCCGGGCAAGAAAGCCGGCGACGAAGTCCATTACGGCGGGTTGTTGGGGTCGGCCACGATCATGGACGTTCGCGACTACGCCGAAGCGGCCGATTTCGTCAGTCTGGGCGGGCGCATCCCGGCCCCAATTCATTCTTTGCGCAATTAAACGGCTTTATCTGGACGGCAGCATGGGTTTTTCCTTCAGTTTTTATCTCATCGTTTCTATGGCCACTTTATTTTCGGTCGTATGTTCTTTCAAAATTCTGTTCGAGCCGGTCGACGGCCAAAATTAACCAAGACGCCATAAGCGGAGCGAGCGAACGCTCGGCCCGTCTCGGCGTCGGTCTTCCGTTTCGTCGCCTTTCATCGCGACCGCATCGTTCAACCTTGTCCCTCGTTTCCGAGGGTTAAGCAAATATAGCGAGGACTATCATGGCTTACACTAAACCGCTTGACGACATTAGGGTCGGCGGTGAAGTCGACGCTAAGTGCCCAACGTGCAAAAGCGTGACCAACCACCGCATCGTTTCCATGAACGACGGACTTGTCAAGCATGTCCTTTGCTTGACCTGCGACAATAAGCACAACTACCGTCCGCCGACGCCCGCCAGCAAAACCGAGCCGGCCGCCGCCGTGAAGACCAGAAACGCCGCCACGAAGGAAACTAAATCAGTCAAGGCGCCGCCGAAAGAGCCCAAGCCTCCCAAGGAACCGAAAGAGACCAAGGAAGAGAAAGAGGCCAGGGAAACCAAAAAGCTGGAAATGGAAGAGCGGGAACTGAACAAGGCCAAATGGCAGACCTTAAAGGACAAGACCCGGGGCGCTCCAGCCGCCTACTCCGTCGACGGCGTCTACTCCGTCGATCAGGCCATCATGCATCCCGCCTTCAACGAGGGATTCGTGACCAAAGTCCTCTTGCCCAACAAGATAGAGGTTCAGTTCGAGGAACACGTCAAGGTTCTGATCATGAAGGTTGGGCAAAGTTCCGTCAAACAGGAAATCCCTCAGAAGAACCTGGTCAAAGTCGGCGGCTGATTGAACCTTTTTCCGGCCTTGTCCGACTTTTACCGGCCTTGTTCGACTTTCAACGGCCTCGTTCGGCTTTGTCCGGCTTGTCTGACTCTGCCTGACTCTGTCAGACTTGGTTCGACTTGTCCGGCTTTGTCCAGCCTGTCCGACTCTGTCCGGCTCCTGTTAGGTTCCAAAAATAGGCGTCAAGTCCGCTCGTCGTTTTTTTTCGTCGATCTTCGGCTGAGCCTGACGGGTTCGTCGCCGAGCGGATGTCGGCCCGAACGGGTCTTTCGTTCGAGCGGATGTCCGTCCGAAGGTTCGATTGTCTCCTTGACTTCGCCTAACAACCGTTTTTGACCGGTTCGCGAGCGGCTCGACCTTCCGCGCCTTGTTCGACGTCCGACGGGCTGACGAAATCCCGTCTCGGTCGTCGTTTTTCGGCTTATAACGCCGGTTTTTTGGCCAAAAAAGTCCAAAACCTTTTCGGACGGATTTCGAAGAAGGGTGAAAAGTTGACTCCAGAGCCAGCCTCGGACAATTCGGAACAATCCTCGCTGTTGAACGGGGTGGTCGACCTGCATGTTCACACCATTCACTCCGACGGCCAATTGGCTCCGGCGGAGCTGGCCAGACGGGCCTTCGTGCGGGGCTACGCCGTTCTCGGGCTCACCGATCACGTCGATCAATCAAATCTCTCCTCCGCCCTCGCGGCGGCCCTCGCGGCCAGCCGCGCTCTTTCCGGACACATAGGCCTGACTCTTTTGGCCGGAGTCGAACTGACTCATGTGCCGCCGGCCCAGATTGACGCCATGGTGCAATCAGCCAGAGACCTGGGCGCCCACTTTGTGGTCGTTCACGGCGAAAGTCCCGTCGAGCCGGTGGCCCCCGGCACGAACATGGCCGCCTTGAAGGCCGGAGCGGACATCTTGGCTCATCCGGGACTGCTCACCGAGGCGGAAGCTTCTCTGGCGGCCGAGAAGGGCGTTTTTTTGGAATTGTCCGCCAGAGGCGGCCATGGCTTCGGCAACGGTCTGGTGGCCAATCTGGCCCGCAAATACGGAGCGGGCCTCCTAGTGAACTCGGACGCCCATGCTCCGGGCGACCTCATGACCCCGGACTTCCAGAAAACGGTGGCCTTGGGAGCCGGCTTGTCTCTGGCCGAATACGGTTCCGTCATGACCGCCGCCTTTAAGCTGGCCGAAAAATTCAACCGGACAAGGGCCAGTTCTCTATGAAAACCAGGCACCTCATAAAATTGGCCATACTCGTTCCGGGTTTGGCTTTTCTGTTTTGGTGGGGCTGGTCCGGCAATTTTTCTTTCAACGCCGGCTCTTTGTTTCGCTTGACCCCCAGCGAGACCTTCTACCATCTGGCGATAGGAAAGACCAGAACCGGTCTGGCCAGACGAGAGATCGTCGAAGACGCGGACAACGGTCAATTAAGCGTCGTCGAGGAATCGGTCGTCCATATCCCGCCGGGAAGCGCCAATTTCTCCCTTCGCGCCGTCTCCGAAACGGCTTTCGATTCCTCAGGTCGTCTGTTGACTGCGGACTTCACCATCCCTTTCGGCGGGTTGACCGCTCTGGCCAAGGCCAGGAGGGAGCGGGAGCGTCTGATCGTCGATTTGAGCTTCGCCGGAGAGACGCGTCAGGCTGAAGTGGCTTTGCCGCCGGCTGGGCCGATACTTATCTCCGGCTTGGTTCCCTGGCTGTCCTATCAGCGCGATCTGCCCCTTGGGCGTCCTTTGGGGCTGGAGCTTCTCGATCCGATTTCTCTCTCTTTCAAGCCGGCCGAACTGACCATAGAAGACGTCACCGAAGAAGCCGACGAGCTTCAAGTCTTTAAGCTCACCTTGAACTTCATGGGCTCTGAAACAGTCGAATGGATTGATTCTCAAGGCAAGCGTTTAAGACAATACTACCCTCTGATGGAATTGGGCCAGACCTTCATCCTTGACCCGGGCGAAGCCGAGGCGGCCAGAGCGGCTCTGAAGGAAGCCGCCGAGACGCGGAGCCAACAGCCTCTGGGCCGAGGCGTCGGGGCCATCGCCGGATTTTTGGCCAAAACTGGCTTTGAGCTCTTGGCGGACGCCTTGGGCGACGCCCCTGGCTTGGCCGACAGTCCCTGGCTGAAGGTTCCCGCTCAACCGGCCGATCCGCCGGGGGGAGGGGACTGAGAAGCTTTTGGTTTTTGTCGCTCTTGACCGCTGGCGAGGTCTTTGCAGGTTT